>JAKSCD010000281.1 GCA_022360775.1 Sneathiellales bacterium
GTGACTGGGAAAATCTGGGCCTTGATATTCCGTTATTGGTCAATATGCAGCCGGCAGGAGACTATCTCGCAGAAGATTTTCACCGTGCAGGGGGCGTGCCCGCAGTGATCGCTGAACTGATAAAACACAAGAAACTACATGAAAACTGCCCGACAGTTTCCGGCAGGACCTTGGGGGAAAACTGCACCGGCTGCGAAAGTTCAAACCCCGATGTGATCCGCAGTTTTGAGACAGCACTCGTGGACAATGCAGGTTTTAAGGTAATTGGCGGCAATCTTTTTGATGCAGCCATAATGAAATTAAGCGTAATTTCGGATGATTTTCGTGACCGCTATTTGTCAAATCCGGACGATCCGATGGCTTTTGAAGGAAAAGCGGTCGTGTTTGACGGTCCTGAAGACTATCATCATCGCATTGATGACCCGGAACTTGAAATTGATGAAAATACAATTCTTTTCATGCGCGGTACGGGACCGATTGGATATCCGGGTGCGGCTGAGGTCGTCAATATGCGAGCACCGGATTATCTCTATAAAAAAGGTATTAGCGGCCTGCCCTGTATCGGGGATGGCCGTCAGTCCGGCACATCCGGCTCCCCGTCCATTTTAAACGCGTCACCGGAAGCTGCCATTGGCGGCGGTTTATCGCTCTTGAAAAGCGGAGATCGCGTTCGTGTTGATCTCGACAAAGGGCAGGCAAATATCCTGATCTCTGAAGAAGAATATAACGCGCGCGCGCAGCAACTGGCTGCGGAAGGAGGATATAAATATCCCGACGCGCAAACACCCTGGCAGGAATTACAACGGGGTGTTGTGGATCAGCTTTCTGAAGGCATGGTTTTAAAAAATGCGCTGAAATTTCAACGTATTTCCAGCACCAAAGGCCTGCCACGAGACAATCACTAGGATAGATGACGTGGTAAAATTTCTGTCCATAGGCGAGATTATGCTGGAAATGTCTGATATTGGCGACGGTCTCTATAAAAAAGGCTTCGCGGGCGATACCTTCAATGTTGTCCATTACATAAACCGCGTTTCATACGGCCAACTCGACACCAGCTACCTGAGCGCTATTGGCCAGGATGCATTAAGTGAGGCGTGTTTTGATTTTTTGGTGAAAAGCGGCATTTCCACCTCCCATATACAGAGAGATCCAGGCAGGACAATAGGATTGTTCATTCTTTCCAATGATGAGAAGGGCGAAAAACAATATTCCTATTGGCGAGGACAGTCGGCTGCGCGCCACATATTTAATGAAATGCGTGATTTGACAGGGTTTGACTATATCTATCTATCGGGCATTACTACGGCTGTTACCGAGAATAAAGAAAACCTGTTAAAAAGCTTGAAGCAGGCGAAAGAAAAAGGGGCGACAATTGTATTTGATGTCAACCACCGCAAGCTTCTGTGGTCTGCCAGGGAAGCCAGTCTTTTCGCCCATAGAATGTTTGAAATTGCAGATATTGTAAAAATTTCTGATGAAGAGCTTGAACTTCTCTATCCGGATCAGACAATAAAACAGCTTTCTCTCCTATATGATCGAATTGAATGGGTCCTGACATGCGCAAGCGAAAAGGCAGAAGTCCTGAAGGCCGGGAAAATACTGGCTTCTCACAGCTTTGTTCCTGTTAAAAAGGTTGTTGACAGCTCGGCAGCGGGTGATGCGTTTATTGCAACTTATCTGCATGCCAAAATCGCCAACCATACAATGGCAAACGCAATAAAGCGTGCACATAAAGTGGCAAGCCAGGTGGTTTGCCATAAGGGTTCTATTGTGCCGATTGATTTATCGAAACTGGATTAGGCTATGAATACGATCTTTGAAAAAATCGGGGAAATGCCCCTGGTCGCAATCTTGCGCGGGATATCCCCAGATGAAGTGGATGCCGTCAGTGATATTCTGGTGGAAAAAGGATTTACCTTTCTGGAGGTTCCCCTGAACAGCCCGGAATGGCAGGAAAGCCTGAAGCGCCTATCCAGACGTCATGGAGACACTATTGTATTGGGTGCGGGAACAGTTCTTGATGCCGATGATGTTGCAAAAGTCCGGGATGCCGGGGGCCGCGCTATTATTTCCCCTAACCTGAATGAAGCCGTTGTGCGCAAGACGAAAGAGTTAGGGCTTTTGGCAGTACCCGGCTGCTACACTCCGTCCGAATGTTTCAATGCGCTGTCTTATGGTGCCGATATTCTCAAGATCTTTCCGGCTGATACCCTGGGCATTCCTTTTATAAAGGGGATCTCAGCGGTCTTGCCTCAGGGCACGAAAATTTGTCCCACGGGTGGTCTGGATACGGACAATATTGCTGAGTTCCTGAATGCCGGTGTCTTTGCAATGGGATTGGGTTCTGCGCTCTATAAACCGGGCAAACAGCTTTCAGAGATCGATCAGGATGCCGAAAGATTTATTGCAGCCCTCCGCCGAGCTGGATAACGGAAATTCAAGACGATAAACTCTTACTGCGTAAATTTTCCTTTCCTGGAGTTTCAATTTGGTTTAGCGTTTCCGCCGACAGGAAATCACATACACTTCCAAATAAGGAATTCCAGAATGTACAATTTGTACGATTTCTTGCCATCCGGTAACGGGTATAAAGTTCGCCTTCTCCTCAATGCCCTGAACCTTCCCTACACATTAATCGAAAAAGATATTCTCAAAGGAGAAACTCGAACAGAAGAGTTTCTGGAACTGAATGCCAGCGGACGCATCCCGCTTTTGCAGCTGGAAGACGGACGTTGCCTGGCAGAATCCAATGCAATCCTCCTTTATCTTGCAGAAGGAACGGAATTCCTGCCTGCTGACAGGTTTTTGCGGGCAAAAATAAATGAATGGCTGTTCTTTGAGCAATATAGCCACGAGCCGAACATTGCCGTTGTCCGTTTCTGGATGACCCATGGCGGACCGACTGAAGAGCAGAAAGCGATGCTGCCCGCAAAAATGAAAGCAGGTTATGCTGCACTTGATGTCATGGAAAAACAGCTCAACCAAACGCCCTTTCTGGCGGGAGAGCACATGACTGTCGCGGATATTGCTCTCTATGCCTACACCCATGTCGCCCATGAAGGGGAGTTTGATCTTTCCGGCTACCCGTCGATCAATGGTTGGCTGACAAGAATTGCCGCTCGTGCAAATCATGTCCTGATCACGGATACATAATTTATCCATGTCGGGATTCGGAGGGTAATTCCCTCTCCCCTTCCTTAAAATATCCGGAGAATATTTTTTACGAGGTTGGTATGGCCGAAATTACCAGTTCACAAGACCAGACGCCAGGAATGACCCTGATCAACTGGATTCTTCTTCTTATTCTTTCATTGCTTTGGGGAGGATCATTCTTTTTCAATGGTGTTGCCGTCAAGGAAGTGCCGGTGCTTACGATCGTTTTTTTCCGGGTCGGCATTGCTGCGCTCGCCCTTTTGATTTTCCTGAAGATAAAAGGCGTCTCTTTTCCATTGGAGAAGAAAATTCTGCTCGCGTTTCTGATGATGGGTTTTCTCAATAATTTCATTCCTTTCAGCCTGATTGTTGCAGGGCAGAATTACATTGGCAGCGGCCTCGCTTCCATCCTGAATGCAACGACCCCTCTTTTTGCGGCCGTTGTTGCTCATGTCGCGACAAAGGAAACTCATGAACGATTAACCGTACGCCGAATAAGCGGAATTCTGTTCGGCATTCTGGGAGTAGCCATCATGATGGCACCGGACATCCAGTCTGCAGGCTTTGGAAGTGATATGGTTCTGGGGCAGATCGCGATCCTTGGAGCGGCCTTATCATACGGTATTGCAGCGGTTTATGGCCGGCGCTTCGGACGGATGGGCATTTCCCCGGTTGTGAGTGCAACGGGTCAGGTAAGCGGCACAACATTGATCATGCTGCCAATGGTTTTGCTCATCGACAAACCCTGGTCTTTTTATTCGGTAGTCAGCCTTGAAACGGTTGCAGCGATCATCGCACTCGCTCTCTTTAGCACAGCGGTGGCCTATATTCTGTATTTTCAATTGATCAAAAGTGCAGGCGCGACGAATGCTTCCCTTGTTACACTTATTATCCCGGCAAGCGCCATCTTACTCGGCTCCAGCTTTCTTGGGGAAAAGATCACTCTGGAAGCCCTCATCGGTATGGCGGCCATTGGACTGGGACTGCTGATAATTGACGGTCGTATATTTATGATTTTCAAGGGAAAAACGGTCTCAACAA
>JAKSCD010000113.1 GCA_022360775.1 Sneathiellales bacterium
ATGCCTGTTGGGTTTCGCCCACCATGAGTGAAAATCTCGAACTTACCTGGGGCCACCTGTTTGGCATCAACAGCAACAACAATACATTGATTGCCAAATTTCCGGGCCGCTTCACGGACAAATTCGGGATTGTGAACAGCTGCCGTATTGATCGAGACTTTATCCGCTCCTGCAAGCAGCAGCTTTCTTACATCTTCAACCGTACGGACCCCGCCGCCAACAGTGAGCGGCATAAAACACTGCTCGGCTGTACGGCGGACAACATCATAAATCGTATCCCGGTTATCGGAACTCGCAGTAATATCCAGAAAGCACAGCTCATCCGCTCCCTGTTCGTCATAGACCCGCGCCTGCTCTACCGGATCACCGGCATCGATCAGGTCCACAAAATTGACCCCTTTGACAACCCGGCCATCTTTTACATCCAGGCAAGGAATTACACGGGATTTAAGCATCTGCCTTCTCCACAAGCTTCAGCGCTTCGGCAGGATCAATCCGCCCGTCATAAAGGGCCCGGCCAATTATCACCCCTTCAATCCCTGAGGATTTAACCGCCAGCAAATTGGTAATATCATCGATGGATGCAACGCCGCCAGACGCAATCACAGGAATGGAAATCGCATCGGCAAGGGCAGCTGTCGCCTCCACATTCACTCCTTGCAAGGCGCCATCCCGGTCAATATCCGTATAGATAATTGCTTCCACGCCTGCATCCTCAAACTTGCGGGCCAGATCCAGGGCAGAAGTTTCACTGGTCTCTGCCCAGCCTTCAACGGCAACCATACTGTCACGCGCATCAATTCCGACGGCAATATGGCCTGGAAATTCCTTGCAGGCCTCTTTCACGATTTGCGGGTTCCTCAAGGCGATTGTTCCCAAAATGACCCGGCTGATCCCTTTTGAAAGCCACATTTCAATAGTGGCAAGATCGCGAATTCCCCCGCCCAGCTGGGAGGGAACATCTGTTGCACCGAGGATGGCTTCAACCGCTCCTGCATTAACAGGCTTGCCTTCAAACGCGCCGTTCAGATCAACCAGGTGAATTCTTTTAAAACCTGCATTTTTAAAGGCGGAAGCCTGGTCTGCAGGATCATTGTTAAAAACCGTTGCTGCGTCCATTTCACCGCGCAAGAGGCGGACACAATTGCCATCTTTCAAATCAATTGCGGGGTACAAATTCATGACAGGTTCTCCTGCAGGTTCTTTTTATAGTAAAAGCCATCGACGAATTTCTGGCCGTTCCAGGCATAGTCATTTTTAACAGCCCATTTCTCGAAACCGTTATTTTCGATCAGGGAAATCGCCGCACTCTGGGTCTCTCGCACATCCACTTCCAGAATTCTAAAACCCTGGCGGGCTGCTGACTGCTCGATCACGGACAAAAGCCCGATCCCCAGACCATGACCGCGTGCGTAAGGCGCAATGAAAAATGTCGAGATCTGTGCGATATGTGCACCGGCCTCATTGTTGGAAAAAGGTTTGACCAACTGACCGGATCCGACAATTCCGCCTTCAAGGCGCGCCGCATAAACTTCCCGTACCGGGATCGTCACCACGCCGTTCCAGAACGCTTCCTGCACGGATCGCTCCGGTGGTGTCAGCCAACCAAAACCATTACCATCGAGAATAGCCTGATTGGACGCTTCACAAAGATCTTCAAGATCAGCCCCATTGAGCTCGGTAATCCGTTCAATAACCGGCTGCTGAATTATTCTGCTTTCAGTCATATCCCCTCACGGTTTCCATTTCAGGAAGTTCCCAATTAATTGCAAGCCCGCTGTCTGGCTCTTCTCCGGATGGAATTGCGTTCCCACCATATTATCGCGGCCAATAATCGCTGTGACAGTCCCGCCATAATCGACAGTGGCCAGGATATGATCCGCGTGAGCAGCCGCGACATGGTAACTATGAACAAAATAGATGTGATCGCCATTGCTGATACCAGAGAGGACAGGATGCTCCCGCTCAATCTGGATTTCATTCCAGCCCATATGCGGGATTTTCAAGGAAGGGTCGCTGGGTGCCAACGCAGACACATCTCCCTCGATCCAGCCCAGACCGGATGTTTTGCCATATTCAAGACTGCGACTGGCCATCAGTTGCATGCCGACACAAATTCCCAAAAAAGGGACCGCCCGCTTCAGTACAGCTTCTTCAAGTGCCTCTGTCATGCCGGATAGATTTGAAAGGCCGGTCTTGCAATCCTTAAAGGCACCAACCCCCGGGAGCACAATACGATCCGCCTTCGCCGCCTCTTCAGGATCACTTGTCACGATAACCGGATGATGAAGACCGGCTTCCCGAACAGCACGCTCGAAGGCTTTTGCTGCAGAACGCAAATTTCCCGATCCATAATCAATTATCGCAATCATTTTTCTGTTCCATCTCTGCTTTCACATTGAAAGGCCTGTACTCTTCTGGCTTATGGATATCAGCACCCTTTGCCAGTTCTGCAAGTGCCTTTTTCTCCGCTTCAATAAGACTTGAAGCTTCAACTGGCGCTTGTTCCTCATATCCTTCTGTCCGCAACCGCTGCTCTTTAAAGTAAGAAGCTGAAAGCGCAATAAACAACGCCAGCAGAGACGACAGCAGGAAATTTATACCCGGACTAAATCCAAAGGCCTCAACTAACATTCCCAAACCGAAAAGAACCGCAAAATACGCAAAAAAGACCAGCCATAATCGATTGAAAAGAGCCCAGAGGCCGGGTAACAGAAGCGCGAACAGACTTATTTTCTGCGGAACCAGAACAAGGCCTTTATCGTCCAAAGGCTGATCTGCCAGAAAAAAAACCGAATAGCTGCGCATTTCCGTAAATTTCAGGCAGCCGCCTAGAGGCTGCCCCCCAAGACACCTTTGGTTGACGGGACCGCATCGGCGCGCCGCGGATCAATTTCGACGGCATCCCGAAGGGCGCGGGCCAAAGCTTTAAAGCAGCTTTCTATGATATGGTGATTATTTTCGCCATACAGATTTTCCACATGCAAGGTAATCCCGGCTGCCTGTGCGAAAGCCTGGAACCATTCTTTGAAAAGTTCGGTATCCATATCACCAAGCTTGTCGCGGGAGAAATCCACTTTCCAGATCAGGTAAGGACGATTGGAAATATCAAGGGCAACCCGGGTCAGCGTTTCATCCATCGGGATATAGGCAGACGCATAACGGCGAATACCTTTCAAATCTCCAAGGGCCTTTGCAAACGCCATTCCAATGGCAATGCCTGTATCCTCTGTTGTGTGATGGAAATCTATATGAAGATCTCCCTCCGCGCGCACATTCAAGTCAATCAGGCTATGTCGGGACAACTGCTCCATCATATGATCCAGAAAACCGATGCCGGTCTTCACATCATAAGAACCAGTGCCATCAAGATTGAGACTTACCTCAATCTTCGTTTCATTTGTTGTCCGTTCAATACGACCTTCACGCATGAATTTTCCTTTCCAGCCCTGCATCAAGAGCAGGCCACGCGTGGATATAGCAGGAAGTCCGCTTAAATCCAAGCGTTGACACAAAAAAGGTGGCTGCGTGAAGGTCTGATCTTTACTGGCCTGGGGACGGTGGCGTCGGCATGGACGGAGAGCTTGTACTGACTGGCGGGACCGTTTGTGCGGTTTTAACCATCAGGAGCTGCCGCTCTGCATAATTCATGGTGAATTCAAGCCTTTCCGCAAGTTCATCATGACCGTCCAGTTTTGCATCCTCATGCAGATAGGACAGGATTTCAAAAATTGCCCTCAGGTTATTTGTTTTCTCTGATTGAGTATCTCGTTCACTGGCCGTTGCGTTCATTGCGATTCTCCCGTTCCTTGCATCAGGTGAGTTCATTGCACACAAGACGCCTCGATCCCTTCTTTGTGACAGCTTTGTCGTTACAAACCTTCTTCAACCTTGACCATTGGCTCAAAATGGTTACATCGTCATTCAGAAACAGATCTTTGGAAGAAACGAAATCTATGTCAGAAGAAAATCAAAGCTGGCACGGCACGACAATTCTGTCTGTCCGCAAAAACGGCAAAGTCGTTGTTGCCGGTGATGGCCAGGTGTCCCTCGGCCAGACCGTTATCAAGGGAAATGCCCGAAAAGTCCGCCGCATTGGTGCAGGTGGTCATGTGATTGTCGGCTTTGCCGGTGCGACAGCCGATGCCTTTACCTTGTTTGAGCGCCTTGAAGGAAAGCTTGAACAGCATCCGGGCAACCTGACCCGGGCTTGTGTTGAGCTTGCAAAAGACTGGCGAACGGATAAATATCTTCGCCGCCTGGAAGCAATGATGGCAGTCGCAGATAAAGATGTTTCCCTGACGCTGACCGGTAACGGAGATGTGCTGGAGCCTGATGATGGCATCATTGCTATTGGCTCCGGCGGGAATTTCGCCCTCTCTGCAGCGCGTGCGCTCGTGGATATTGATGGCCTGGAAGCCGAGGATATTGCCCGCAAAGCTATGGAAATTGCTGCCGATATCTGTGTGTACACCAATCGGAATTTTACAATCGAGAGTATCTAGGATTATGTCAAACCTCAGTCCCCGTGAAATCGTCTATGAACTGGACCGGCATATTGTCGGCCAGGGCGAGGCAAAACGGTCTGTCGCCATTGCCCTTCGTAACCGCTGGCGGCGCCAGCAGCTGTCTGAGGATATGCGCGAAGAGGTCTTGCCAAAAAACATTCTCATGATTGGGCCAACCGGTGTAGGCAAGACGGAAATTTCAAGACGACTTGCCAAGCTTGCCAACGCCCCTTTCCTGAAAGTAGAAGCGACCAAATTTACCGAAGTTGGCTATGTCGGCCGTGATGTGGAGCAGATTATCCGCGACCTGATGGAAATCGCAATCAATATGATCCGCGAAAAACAGCGTCAGGAAGTGAAAGCCAAAGCAGAACTGGCAGCGGAAGAGCGGGTACTGGATGCACTGGTCGGAGACAAGGCGTCGTCAGATACCCGCCAGAAATTCCGCAAGATGCTGCGCGAAGGCGAGTTGGATGACAAGGAAATCGAACTCAATCTTGTCGATAACAGTTCAGGCGGCATGCCAACTTTTGACATTCCAGGCATGCCAGGCGCCCAGATGGGTATGCTGAACCTGAATGATATATTCGGTAAAATGGGCGCGCCCCGCACAAAGCCGCGGAAACTGTCCGTCGCTGAAAGCTATGGTGTTCTGGTTGAAGAAGAGGGTGACAAGCTTCTTGATGAAGACAGCATTGTCCATGAAGCCAAAGAACTCGTCGAAAATGACGCAATCGTCTTTCTCGATGAAATCGACAAAATCTGTGCACGAAGCGACCGTCAGGGCGCGGATGTCAGCCGTGAAGGCGTTCAGCGGGATCTGCTTCCGCTCATCGAAGGCACCATCGTCAGCACCAAATACGGAACGATTAAAACAGATCATATTCTGTTTATCGCCTCCGGTGCCTTTCATATTGCAAAGCCTGCGGACCTGCTCCCGGAACTCCAGGGACGTCTTCCTATTCGGGTAGAGCTTGAACCGCTGACAAAAGAGGATTTCAAGCGCATCCTGACCGAACCGGAAGCCAGCCTGATCAAGCAGTATATTGCCTTGATGGAAACCGAAAAGGTAACGCTGAATTTCACCGATGACGCGATTGACGAGATTGCCACCATTTCTGCAGATGTGAACGCAACTGTCGAAAATATAGGCGCGCGCCGACTGCACACCATTCTGGAGAAGGTTCTTGAAGGGATCAGCTTTACAGCCACAGATACACCGAATACGGAAGTTGAAGTGAATGCCGAATTTGTCCGCAACAATCTGGGTCAGCTGACAACAGATTCTGACTTGTCAAAGTTCATTTTATAAACTGCAAATTGTTGAAGGGGTGACATTATTTTACCCCTTCTTTCCACCCCTATCACAACTCAAAGGCTTTTCAATTTAGGAATTGATTAAGAAAAAGCACGTATCCTTCTGCGTCAAAGAAAAACCCTAACGAGAAGCAGAGTTATGAAAATCCTCACCGAAGAAGAGCTTGACGAACAGTATGAAATGGAAGCTCTGGACGAGGCCCGGGATGTGGTTGCCGGTCTTGAAGTTCGTATGCAGCAGATTCGCGGCGGAACTCTGGAACCTGGTGACGCTGCAAAATTACTCGCTCAAGACGCCTCCAATCTTCGTTTGAAAGCAAAGGCTGTTAATCTTCCTGGCCTGACACCTCTCAGCCATCGATTAGACGAATATCTTGCTAAAGCCACAGAAATCACCGAACAGAATCTGGATGATCTGCAGCGCTTCAGCGATAAAATCAGTGCTGTGCTGGATGGAGAGACAATCCCTGTTGACGAAATTGCCACTGTCATCCGGGAACTCCCTCATAAAAGCTCGTTTGATGTCTCGGATATTATCGTTACCGACACGGAAGTTACCCTGATCCTGCCGCAAAAAACAGCTGCCCGTGTTGTAGAGCGCGAACTCGCAGCCTGCGGATACCGTGTGTCAACAGTTCTTGATCCTATTGAAGCTTTCAGCATTGTCATGGAGACAAAACCTGACCTTGTCATTACAACAGCTGTCATGCCAAGGCTTTCCGGAATTGACCTGGCCTGTGCGCTTGCTGCTATGCCAAGTACAAAAGATATTCCTGTTGCGGTTCTGACAAGCCTTGAACCCAATCACCCTGATTTGAAAGCGCTGCCAATGAATGTTGGTCTTATAAGGCGCGGTGACAATTTTGGCACTGACCTTGCTGAAGTCCTTCAGCGCTTTTCGATCACATAACCCCTCTGTTGCGTGATGAGTAATTCAGGCTCCCGTGAAACGCGGGGGCCTTTTTTCTGCAAGTGCTTTACGTCCTTCTTCGAAATCATCAGAATTCAGGCAAAGGATCTGAGCCTGGCGCGCATTTTCCTCATTAAATGCCGCATCGGCAATATCATTTAGCGTGGCTTTCATACCCCGCAAACTCAAAGGGGCAAGACCGGTCATCTGGGCGGTGAGCTCTGCAACCCTTTCTTCAAGCCCCTGATCATCTTTCACCAGATAATCCAGAAACCCCACGGATTTCAATTCCTCGCCTGACATGGTTTCAAGCGCAAGAAACAGTCGTTTTGCCGGTCCGAGACCAATCCGTGAAACCGCTCGCGCCAATCCAATCGGATGATAGTGAATACCGATTTTTGCCGGGGGAATGAAACATTTCATATCCCGTTTACCCACACGAAAATCACAGGAAAAGGCAAGATCGGTTCCGCCTCCGTAGACACCGCCGTTCAGCTTGCAAATGGTTGGAAAAGGCAGCTTTTCGATAGCGTTCGTTAAATTTTCAAGCGGATTGGCTCCAAAATCGTAATCTTTCAGCTCTCCAAGATCCGCACCCGCGCAAAAACTCTTTCCCTCACCGGTCAGGATTGCCGCGCGAAGAGAGGCATCCTTGGCAACTTCCTCAAAATGGGCTTGTAATTCTCCCATTTCCTGAGGGTTAAGCACATTATGCTGTTTTGGTTTTGCAAGTGTTGTGGTCAGAACCTCACCGTCTCGCGATACCTTGAAAAAAGAACCCATTCTTTACGCCTCTTGTTCTTGATTTTGTTGACTTGTATCACAGGGGCAGATTAATTGACATCCATAGCCATCTTCTTTTTGATCATCAGTAAAACAGGGTTTGTATGAACTGGCGTCGCCTTCGAATGGGATTAAACACTGTCCTTGGCCTGAAACAGCAAGGGTTTTTCATCCCTTACCGATACGCGGATAGTGTGCCAGACTCTCGGCACGGAAAAGCCTATGGTCCGGTATACAGTCAGATGCAGAATGCTGAAGAAAGCATGATCCGTTTCATCAAGGGATTTGCTGACTATTCCAATGAACTGGTAAGTTTCGGTCAGGAAGATCCACCTGCCCCCCGCTGGAAACAGGACTGGTTCCCGCGTCTTGATGGGGCATCGGCTTATAAAATGGTTCGGGATCTCAAACCAAAACATATTATCGAGATCGGTTCGGGCCATTCCACGCGCTTTATGATGCGTGCCATTAAAGACGGAGAGTTAAATACGGATTTTACAGCCATCGATCCTGCGCCGCGCGCGGATATCACGTCCCTTCCGCTCACCCTAATCCGGAATACCGTTCAGGAAGCTGGCACTGAGCCTTTTGACAATCTGACCGCGGACGATATCCTCTTTATTGATTCAAGCCACATTGCCATGCCCGGCAGCGATGTCGATTTTTTACTTCTCGATATTCTCGGTGGGTTGCCTGCAGGTATTACGGTCCATATCCATGATATTTTTCTTCCCCATGACTATCCCGATAGCTGGAAATGGAGAGGATATAATGAACAACAGCTCGTCGCTCCCCTTCTTATCGGCGGAGGGTTCCGGCTTCTTTTTTCAAGCCAGTATGCAGTTCACTATCTTAAAGATCAGCTTGAAAACTCTCTCATTAACGAGTTACCGATCGAAGAAGGGGCGTTTGAGACAAGTTTGTGGCTCCGTAAAAAGTCATAACGAATTTATGATGACATGTGACTGCCAATGAAAAGGAAACAGGCCATATTCGTTACATGCTAGAAAGGATAAAGCACACACTTCTGGGCAACGATTATGACGATGAGCAACTGCCCTCTCGGGTAGAGGATGCCATTCAGTCTCAACAGGACCAGTCAGAAATTCTAATCGCCTGGGTACAGCTTATCCTGGTGGGTATCTTCTGGGTGCTATATGCGCTCTCGCCAAAGACCTTTTCCGCCGATGCCATGTTTGCACCGGTTCCCTATGCCCTGTTTTCCTATCTTGCCTTCACTCTGATCCGTTTGGGCTTTGCCAAGATCTGGCGATTGCCGGGCTGGTTTCTCTCCCTGTCCGTTATCGCGGATATGTCTCTTTTGATGTTTTTAATCTGGAGTTTTCATATCCAGTATGGCCAGGAACCCTCCTTCTATCTAAAAGCACCAACGCTGCTCTATGTCTTTATTTTCATAGCTCTTCGTGCGCTGCGTTTTGATATGCGTTATGTGGTCCTGGCTGGATGCAGCGCTGCCCTTGGATGGACAATCTTGCTGGGATACGCAGTTTATGCCGAAAATGGAATGGAGAAAATCACCCAGGACTATGTGCTTTATACCATGTCCCATAACATTCTTCTGGGGGCGGAGTTTGACAAGATTATCAGTATCCTCGTCGTCACATTTGTCCTCGCGCTTGTGATTGTCCGGGCAAGAAAGCTTCTGATTAATTCTGTTGCCCAAGCAACAGCAGCGGAAGATTTATCCCGTTTTTTCTCACCTGAAATCGCCGACAAGATCACCCATTCCGAAAGCTGGATTGAACCGGGCACGGGTCAAACACGGGACGCGGCCATCCTCCATTGCGACCTGCAGGGTTTTACACGTCTCTCAATGGAAAAGCCGGCCAATGAAGTGATTGCCTTGCTGGCCGAATATCAGGCGCGACTGGTTCCCATCATCCAGCGCAATGGCGGGACAATCGATAAATTTCTGGGGGACGGCATTCTGGCAACTTTCGGCGCGTCCGTGAAAACAGATCACTTTTCTGCAGACTGCCTCCGTGCGGTCGAGGAAATGATGGAAAGCACGCGCATCTGGGCGGAAGAAAGACAGCTTGCCGGGCTGAGCCCGCAGACCATTCGTTTTACCGCTGCCTCCGGCTCAATCCTGTTTGGAGCCGTTGGTGATAAAAGCCGGCTTGAATATACTGTCATCGGGGAGCCCGTTAATCTGGCTGCCAAGCTGGACAAACATGCCAAAGAGGAAAAGGCGATATCCGTCGTCACGCTTCATTGTTATGAGGAAGCCTTGTCGCAAGGCTTTCAGCCGCAAAACAAAACCGAGATCCGGTCCGCCCGAGATGTGGGCGGCGTAACAGGACTTGTCGATCTGGTTGTTATCCAGCCGTCAGTTTAAACCAGCCTATTTATAGGGATCTGCCGCATCCCTGAGACCATCCCCCAGGAAATTAAACGCGAGCACTACAATAATCACCGGCACAACGGGATACATCAGCCACGGGGTGGTCGCCACCGCATTGATATTGGTGGTTTCATTCAGCAAGACCCCCCAGGAGGTAATGGGCGGACGCAAACCCAATCCAAGGAAGGAGAGTGCGGTTTCCCCAAGGATCATACTGGGCACCGCAAGGCTGGCGCTTGCAATCAAGTGACTGGCGAAGGACGGCAGCAGATGCCGCCCGATAACACGTGACGGACTGGCTCCCATAAGCTGGGCGGCTGTTGTAAAATCCTCCTCCCTGAGCGAGAGGAATTTCGATCGCACGGCCCTCGCAAGCCCCGGCCAGTCGAGTAACCCCAGGATAACCGTCAGTCCAAAAAACACCCATATGGGGGACCAGGTTACCGGCAGAGACGCCGATAGCGCAAGCCAGAGGGGCAGCTGCGGCAGCGACTTCAACAGCTCAATGGTGCGCTGAATAACATTATCAATCCAGCCGCCATAATATCCTGAAATCCCGCCCAGAATAATACCAAGGGTAAAGCTGATAATGATCCCGATCAGGCCAATGGTGAGAGAGATGCGTGTGCCATAGATGATACGGGACAGAATGTCCCGGCCAAGCCGGTCCGTTCCAAGCCAGAAGAAGGTTGCGCGCCGCTGATCATCAGCACAGACCAGGTGAAAATCGGTTTCGATCACCCCCCACATCTTATAGCTATCCCCCCGGCAGAAATAGCGAAGGGTATAAATCCGGTTGGTATCGACCCGGTATTCCCGTCGCAAGGTATCCAGATTAAGCTTCTGCCGATAGCCATAAACAAAAGGCGCGCGCAGCTCACCTTCATGGAAAATATGCACCGATTGAGGCGGGGCAAAGATAAATTTGGTGTTGCGCGAATGAAGTTCATAAGGCGCAAGAAACTCGGAAAACAGGATCGAAATATAAAAGGCAAGAAGGATCAGACCGCTGATCACCGCAAGACGGTGGCGGCAGAATTTCCACCACATCATCTTCCATTGCGATGCCAGATAGAATTTCTCCTGCTCCGGTGAAAGCTTCTCTACGGAATGTGGGTCAAAAGGCTCTTCCGAATGCCAGTGTTCCAGTTTATTGGGTTTATTAGGGCCATGCAGGGTATCACTCATTTTGTTGCCCCCCCTGAAAGACGGATCCTGGGATCAAGCGCAGCCAAAAGCAGATCGGAAATGAAGACACCGATAACAGTCAGAAGAGCCAGGAACATCAGGAAAGATCCCGCCAGATACTGATCCTGACTGCGTAATGCCTCCAAGAGCATCGGGCCTGCAGTTGGCAGGCTGAGAACGGCACTCACAATTACTGACCCCGAAATTACATCAGGAAGCAGGTTTCCTATATCAGCGATAAACGGATTGAGTGACATCCGGATCGGGTATTTTACCAGGGTCCGGACACGTGGAACGCCCTTGGCTTTGGCTGTTGTCACATATTGTTTCTGTAACTCATCAAGCAGATTTGCCCGCAATCGACGGATCATTGCCGCAGTTCCACTGGTTCCAATAACAATCACCGGAATGATCATATGATCCAGGACCGAAAGGACCTTATCGACACTCCAGGGTTGATCGAGATATTTCTCATCCATCAGCCCACCGATAGAGAGACCAAAATAATAGTTGGCGTAATACAGCAGAACCATGGCCAGCAGGAAGTTTGGTGTGGCGAGGCCCAGATAGCCAACAAGCGTGAAACCGTAATCCCCGATGGAATATTGTCGGGTTGCCGAATAAACTCCGATGGGAAAGGCGACCAGATAGATAAAAATAATGGTCGAGAAATTCACAAGAAAGGTGAGGAGCATTCGATCTCCCAGGACCTCGCTGACCGGCAGGTCATAAGCAAAGGAATGCCCCCAGTCCCCCTGCAGCAAACCGGAAAACCCGTTTGGGCCTGGCCAGAAGCCCATCCAGATCGCATATTGCTCGATCAGGGGTTTATCAAGGGAATATTGCTCCCTGTAAAACGCAATCTTCGCGGCAGCTGAGGCTGATTCCCCTTGCGCTTTTAACTCCTGCAACTGATTGGACAGATAGTCACCAGGCGGCAGCTGGATAATGATAAAAGTCAGAATGCTGATCACCAGCAAAGTTGGGATCATGACAAGAACGCGCTGGATGAAATAGTTGAACATCGCCTATTTCTCCTCACCCGCATCTTCGAACCAGAAGGTATCCGGATGATAAATGCCGAATTGCGCGCCAGGATTCCAGTTGAAAATAGCCTTTTTCGGCACATTTTTGAGCCGGTTCTTGACAACAACGGGCTGCAATATCCCGCTGACTACGCCGATGGTAAACTGCTGTTCTGCGTGGATATCCAGCATTTCCTTCCAGATCTCTTCACGCTCTCCGTCTGTGGCTGCATTTAGCCAGCGAAGATACAGTTCATTCAGATGTTGGGCTTCCGGCATATCAACAGGTTCGCCAGACTGCCCCTTGGTTTCGTGATATTGTCCCCATTTTGGCCATTGATAACTGGTCTGGCTGGTCGGTGCCAGGACAGCAGGGCTGCTAATGGCATTGGGAACGCCATTTTCAAGACCGCCCCAAACAGACATGACCGTTTCACCGGCAAAAATCCGGTTTCTGAAAACAGAGCGCTGCGAGGGTTTGATAAAAAGGGATATACCGAGTTCGCGCCAGGAATCCCGGATGAGTTCCAGCACATCAGCCTGTTCCGAACTTTCGCCAGCCGTTTCCACGATCATCAGAAACGGCTCTCCATTGGGAAGCAGGCGAATACCTTCATCATTGCGCTTTGTCAGGCCAAGGTCATCCAGCAACTCATTGGCTTTTTCAATATTGAGTGTCGCCCAGCGATTTTTCAGGTCTTCTGAATAAAAAGGGCTTTGTTTTTGCGCGGTGTTATTGCCCTCTGCCGCAAGCCCGAAAAACAGAACATCATTAATCTCTTCCCGATCGATGCCGAGGGAAAGCGCCCGGCGCAACCGAACATCGCGGATCAGTTTTCGCCATACAGGATCAACAACATTCAGGTTTGGATACAGAACGAAATGGGATCCTCTTACTGTTTCCCAGAGCCGCACAGAATAGTTGGAGCGTTTTTCATTTTCCTTCAGGAAGGTCGCGTCCTGCAACTTGATAGCCCGGGCCTGCAGATCCACATCTCCAGAAGCGGCCTTTGCTGAAATCAGTTTACCTTCCGAGATCGATAAAATAACCCGGTCAATATAGGGAAGCTGACGCCCTTCTTGATCCACCCGATGGAAAAACGGATTGCGAACACCAACAAATCTGTTGGCAGGGGCTGCTGTTGTATTTCGCCAGGGCTGAAGGGTTGGAAGATCCGGATTATCAAATTTATACAGGTTGTCCCGGCGATTATGGTTGGACGCCCAGGCTTTGAACTTGATTTTCTGTATCTTGCTCATCTTTGATTTATCGGCATATTTCTCATGCAATGGCTTGAGATAATGAGAAGGACGATAAATCAGGAGCGGCGATGCTCCTGCGATAAGAGAAAGGAAATTCGGATTGGGCCTAGTCCATTCGTAGCGAACCGTCAGTTCATCGGGAAAACTGACTTTTGGATATTCGCCTTCAACACTCAAGACAGCTGGCGGCCCTGTGGGGGAGAGTTTTCGATTATTCGCAACATCCTCCCACCAGTATCTGAAATCCTCGGATGTGAAAGGTGCGCCATCAGACCAGCGGTGATTTTTTCGAAGCTTGAAGGTAAAAACGCGATTTTGATCCACATTGAAGCTTTCTACAATATCCGCTTCAAGTTTCAGATCCGCGTTATATCCAACCAGCCGGGCGTAGCCATAAACAAACATCAGCTTTACATCAGATGGACTGCTGATCAGGCTCTGCAAAGTACCGCCATATTTTCCCAAAACCTGCTCCGCCAGCAAAGGGACGACCTTGGGGGTGTCCGGGAGCCGTGACGGCATCTTTGGCAGTTCTCCCCTGGCAACAGCGTCCTTGAAATAAGGGATCTCATGCGCATGAACGGACACGGCCAGACACATGCCCAGCATTGTACAGACTGCAAAAACTAAAGATCTGGCCTTTCTCATTTTTGCACAAGCTCCGTCATGTCAGTTCCCTCAGCAACACGAACAAAATGCCCGTCCCCCAAATCCATCATAACAGCATGTGTTTCATTATTGGCAGTAAAAGGCGCAGGCCAGGCTGAAGGGTCTGATGCCTTTTCTTCCACAAGAGCCGAAAAATCGAGTTTGTGTTTCGGATCCGGCTCGGGTACAGCGGCAAGTAACCGCTTGGTATACGGATGTACCGGGTTTTTGAACAAAAGCTCTCTTGGCGCGGTTTCAACCAGCTTACCCCGGCACATGACCGCAATCCGGTCCGCAATATAATCCACCACAGCAAGGTTATGAGAGATAAAGAGATAGGTAAGTCCGAGCTCTTTTTGCAAATCTTTCAGAAGGTTCAGGATTTGCGCCTGAATGGAAACATCCAGTGCAGAAACCGGCTCATCACAAACGAGCAGGTCCGGCTTCAGGGCCAGGGCTCTTGCAATCCCTATACGCTGCCGCTGCCCCCCTGAGAAAGAGTGTGGATAGCGCCTCAGGAAGCGAACATCCAGCCCAACCAGGTTCATCAGTTCCTTGACGGTCTCCTCCCGCTCCTTCTGGGTACCGATATTATGAATGACCAGGGGCTCGGAGATGATATCAAACACGGTCATGCGCGGATTTAGCGACGAGAAGGGATCCTGGAAAATAAATTGTACCTTGTTCCGAAATTCGAAAAGTTCTTTCTTGCCAAGGGATAGGACATCCAGCTCTTTTCCCCGATCATTATAAGTGACCGTCCCACTAGTCGAGCTCAACGCGCGCAGGATCATTTTCGAAAGCGTTGTCTTTCCGCATCCGGATTCCCCGACCAAACCAAGACATTCCCCCGCCTTGATGAAGAAACTCACTTCATCCACGGCTTTGACAGATCCTCCGGGTTTGGAACCGAGCAAGGTTGTTTTACGGGTAGAGAAAACCTTTGTCAGTTCCTTGACTTCGAGAATGGGCTTTTCTTCCTTTACAGATAAATCGCGAGGATTAGCCTGTTTCAGAAACTGACTGTCTTTTTCCCGTTTAATCTCCCGGATCGGGGTTAGCTTTTCCCCCTCTTTCATATGAAAGCGCGGAACCGCCTTAAGCAAGGCCTTAAGATAGGGGTGTTTTGGATCCCTGAAAATATCTTCAAGTGTTCCCTGTTCCATCACCTTGCCATGATACATGACCACCACTTCATCGGCCATGCTGGCAACAACTCCAAGGTCATGGGTGATCATAAGAATGGCCATCTTCAATTTCTTTTGAAGAGACTGCATCAGATCAAGAATTTGCGCCTGAATGGTCACATCAAGTGCCGTCGTTGGTTCGTCAGCAATGAGCAGCGCAGGATTACAGATCATCGCCATAGCGATCATGGCTCGCTGCCGCAATCCACCGGAAAGTTCAAAGGGATAGGTGTTAAAGGCGCTTTCCGGGTCAGGAAAGCCCACAAGCCGCAGCATATCCCTGGTAATCTCCACTCCTTCCGCCCGACTTTTCTTGTGATGCAAATGCAAGGCTTCCGAAATCTGATTGCCGATCGTATGAAGAGGTGACAAGGACGTCATCGGTTCCTGGAAGATAATGGTAATCCGTCCGCCACGGATTTGCCTCATTTCCCGGCTATCAGGTTTCAGCTTGGCGATATCATAGAAGTTTCCGGGTTTTTCCGGGTCAAAAAAGATAATCTCGCCTTTGGTGATATGTGCCGACTTTGGCAGGATCGACATGATTGCCTGGCTGATCACGGATTTACCGGAGCCGGATTCGCCGACCAGCGCAACCGTCTTGCCTTCCGGAATCCGAAAGCTTACCCCATCAACAGCTTTGACGGTTCCTTCTGCAACCCTGAATTCTATTTTCAGGTCCCGAACCAGCAGAACGTTGGACATCCGCTACTCTTTTCCCCACAACTGGCGCGCCTGAAATGTCTCTGTGGGTGCGGAAAGGCCCAAAATGTCCAGATTGTTTTTTGTCGCAGCGTCCAGAGACAGCTTGTTTTTCAAAGCAACTGCAACACAGATCTCGACAAGATCCTCAAATCCAGCAATCGTGGACTCCACCCTCAATCGAACACCTCTACCTTTTAACCTGAGCTGCATCCATCCTTTTTCCCGATCCCGACGAGTGGAAAAATAAGACAGGCTAACCTGCTCAAGCGCCTCCCATTTTATGACCCGGTTCCATATTCCATTAATACGTATTTCTTCTGGTGAAATACAGATTCGGGCAATTTTACGATCAAATGCTCTTACCCCATATAAAACAAACAGGCAAAGCAAACTTCCCAATATAAATACAATGACAGATGAAGGCTTTAACAACAAGAGCGGATACGCCGTAAGAGTAATTCCCGCTCCGGCTCTAATAAAGTCTTTCATGATTTCATGAAATGGATATCTGTATTGCTTTTCTATTGGCATAGGATCGGATTTTTATCCCCCAGAAGAGAACGGACCAAATCCGACCTTATTCGGCAAGGGCCATAGCAGCCGGAAATGTCATCTATCTTACAGCTTCATGACGGTTTAAAAAGTCCAGAAAAAAGATCGCGACATCCTGACGATCCGTCACGATGTCTAGCGGACCTGAACAGATCTGGTTTTATCAGACCAAGAAGCAGAGTGCTGGCTTTCAAGAGACTTCACCGCTTTCATCACATTTGGCACGAGAAGCGCTGCACCTGTGAGGGAAAGATGGTCATCATCATGATAATATACCTTGGTGCCCATCGCATTCACGCATCTGTCCTTTACAAGACTGTCACACATAATCTTGCGGGGCCGAACGCGTCTAATTTTTGGATCTTCGATACCGTCAAGAACGGAAATAATAGGTCCGTTTCTTTCCAGATATCGTTTTAGCGGAGTGGTCAGGCTTTCCACTTTTGAATACTGGAAATATGTCTTGGCAAGCTGGTCCGGAACATTCCAGCCCGCTTCCGGTATAGGGTAGATAAGAATGACATTTTTACCCATATCCAGATAACGTCTTATTCCTTTGCGCCAAAGCTCCGCTGCTTTTTCGGCGCGTGTATCAAATTGCTCTGAAACAAATTCTGGCAAATAGGTAACAGGGCCCATACTTCCATGTTCAACCCCTCCTTCACTATTATCAAACATCTCCCAGTAGTAATTTGAGGTCCAGCGCGCCGCGATGATAACGGTCCTGATGGAGCTGTTTCGTATGAAAGTCTCAATTTTCATATTGGAGGCATGACAGCTTTTGGCCCAACGCTCAAACCCGACGAAGGGCTGGCAGCCGCTCAGGGTAATTTGTGTTGACGTTATCCCGGCCGCTTCCAGAGATTTAAGGATCGGATAGGCAACCGCATTTCCATGAGAATCTCCAAGAAGCGCCACCTGAATATTTTCTTTATCCGGTCCCAAAACACATATCGGTGCTGGAAATTCAAGCTTGCCATACGCACCTTCTGTCAAACTCGGGAAATGGCATTTTGATGCGAGCGGATTACTGTTCTTCTTCTCAGCAGCAAACTCCAGGACCTCTTCTGGCAATCTTTTTGGAAAGCCTTGAGTAAAATGACCAAAAAGCCCGATGGCAATTGTGATTGCAGCAAAAGAGGTTCCCGCAGAAAAAACCAGCTTTCGGCTTGTCGCCTTCTTTTCCCGAAAGGGTTTTTCCACATACCGCCAACTGATATAAGCCATGATCAGGGTAACCAGGCAAAGAAAACCCATCAGCATCTCGCTTGGTTGTTCAAGACTTCTGTGACGCGCAAAAACCATAAGAGGTTGATGCCACAAATAAGCGCTGTAACTGATCAATCCGATACCAACGAGCCCTTTGCTGCTGAGGACCTTGTTCACCAATGTTCCTGGTGAAGCAAAAAGGATGATCAACACTGTTCCGACCGTTGGGACAAGCGCAGGCAAGCCCGGGAATAACGTTCCGCCATCAAAAGCAAAAATTGAATAGGTGACCATGGCAAGACCGATCACGCTTAAGAGCTGATGAAGCTTGATATCAAGGCTCTCATGGAATTTCCGCAGGTTGCAGATATAAAAGGCAGCGAAAGCACCCACCAACAGTTCCCAGGCCCGGGACGGCAACAAAAAGAAGGCCGCTTCCGGTTTATGCAGCGCTCCCCAGTGCCCTATGGCCAGGCTCGTGATAAAGACCATTGCAAGTAATACCAGAACATGGCGCATACCAAATCGCCAGACCAGCATCAGAAAAAGCGGAAAGAAAATGTAATACTGCTCTTCGACAGCAAGGCTCCAGGTATGAAGGAGCGGTTTTAACTCCGCCGCTGCGTTAAAATACCCGGTCTCCTGCCAGAAAAGAAAGTTGGATGAAAAAGTCACAACGCCGATGAGGCTCTGTGCAAAATCTGTCATATAGTCGGGAAGCAACCACATCCATGCAAATGGCAGGCAGGCGAAAAGAACAAAAAACAGGGCTGGCAGGATACGCCGGGCACGGCGCTCGTAAAATGTTAAGAGGCTGAATTTTCCCTGCTCGAATTCAGAGACAAGAATGGTAGTAATCAGATATCCACTGATGACAAAGAAAACGTCAACGCCGACATAACCGCCACTGAAAATTTTAAAGCCTGCGTGAAACAATATAACCGGAACAACCGCTATGGTACGCAGGCCATCAATTTCTGGACGGTAGTTCATGTTACGCTCTCACACAAAATCAACTCTTTACCTTTGCAATTCAAGGCGAAGAATAATGAAAATCTTCCAACAGGAAATATTAGAGAAAGGCGCAAACAATGCCATAACGCCGGGCAGGTTTCAATCGCTCACTTTTGCAACTATAAAGAAAAAAATATAAAACTAAAATCTTATATATCGTGAGCAGAGTCTGCGTAATTATCTTATATCTGTTGATGTCTGGACAATTGCCCGAGCCCTTATTCGGCAAGGGCCATAGCAGCCGGAAATGTCATCCATCTGACAGCTTTATGACGGTTTAAAAAATCCAGAAGCTTAAAAGTAATCTGCCAAATGGCTTCATCATGGACCAGATGATGTGTCAGTATACCTGTGGGTTCCAGAAAATCGGCCATCTCGTTGCGGCGCGCCATCAAATGAACCAGAACCATTTTCAGGATGGCTTCTTCTTCAAGTGCGCTTCTGTGCCCCTTCCAGAAAACCGGGTCGACATGGGTGTTCATTTCAAAAAGGCCTGTTACAGGGAAAACGGATTGTCGGCTTTTATACCGTGACAACCCCAGGAAACCGGCCTCTACCAGTGGCTCCAGCATATCGTCCGCAATGCGGTTCCACGGCGGGACAAAAACCGGCATAAAGGCTTCACCGAACAATTCTTCAAGCCTGTTTTTCCCGTCGGCGATATCCTGAAAAGCTTTTTCCGGATCCCGGCTTTTCGGAAATTCACTTTTCTTCTCATCATGGCGGGCAAAGTTCTCATGCAGGACACCATGTTGCAGCAAGTGGCATCCTTCCAGAAAATCGAGAATATGCGGATCCACGAGATTTGGAATGACCGCCAGGTTCAAAGGAATATCCAGTTGTTCGCGTAAGGAAACAAGACGCTCCAGCGCCGCTGTTGGTTCATTTAAATCATCATCTCGCCACCAGAAAGTGGCCACTTTTCCTTCAGCTTGCCACTGATCCAGTTCATTCTGCAAGGCAAGCCAGCTGCTCATGAGCGTTCACCCAGCCACTGTGAGAGTAATGCCACTGATTTTTCCGCACCATCCACATTGATATCTGCATCCGATCGCTCTCCACCAAGTGCAACATCAATCTGTGTTGCGAGGATTTCCGGGGTTAATCCTTCTTCATTGGCAATATGCAACACGCCCCGTTTCGCCAGAAGCTCGGCACGCAGGGTCTGCTCTGTTTCAACCCCTCCCGCATAGGGAACAATGACGGCGCGACATCTGGCATAAAGAATTTCCATCACTGTATTGTACCCTCCCTGGCTGATGGAAAGTGCGCAATTCATCAACAATGTCGTAAAATCCTTTCGCGCCCGTTCCACGACGACACCTTCCGGGGCAATTTTCGTGAGCTCTTCAAACTTCTCCGCGTCTACAGTCGCACCCACCATAACGCGCCAGGTTCTGTTTTTGGCGGAGCTAAGAGCGCGCGCTTTCATGGCCGTTTTCAGCAAGTCTTCCCCCACGGCTCCGCCGCCGCTTGAAACCACAACCTCCCCAGCGCCCGGTGCATTCTCACCACCTTTCACACCCGTGCGATCAACGACATAACCTGTATAGGTAATACGATCCCGAATGCGATCGGTATGAGGGAAAGTTCGATCGAGAGAAATAAGCCCGGGATCACCATGCACCATGACATGGTCAAAGTATTTCTCGACCAGTGCCAGCATTTCATCATTCCGACCCGGTTTGGTCTGGGCAACAAGAATATCCCTGACGGACGAAACAATAAGGGGAGGCGTTTCGCTTGCCTTTGCCACGTCCAGCAGGGGAAGAAGTTCAAAGCGCATCTGCCGGCGTCCAAAAGGAAAAAGTTCGGTTATCAGAATATCCGGCGTAACCTCATGATATAGATCCAGAAGACGCTGGGCGCGCATCTCTCGCCAATTGTCATCGATTTCGTTCCCGTCTTCATCCACCAGTTTTTTGAAAAACAGATCCGTTGCGCGTGTTGCCGGAAGCTGAACAATTCTGGCACCGCCAAGGTCAATATCAATTTCATGACCGCCCGAGACGACAGTGACATCAAATCCGGATCTGACAAAATTACGGGCAAGTGTTGCTGTCCGCCGCAGATGACCTATACCCAGCAGATGCTGGACATAAAACAGGATTTTCACAGGATGTTTTTCAGTCATTTCTTCTCCAGCGGAATGTTCGGCCTGATTACAGTGAGTTTTCCGTCTTCCTCTACATCGAACAGATGAGCGCAATTCCAGTCAAAGGTAACCGGTGATTTGTCTTTCATATCCCAGTCATAGGCAAGGGATTTCATCGCCCGAATTATTCCTTTATGGGCAACGGCTATAGTCGGATTGCCAAGTGATTTCAGCCATGGTTTTAATCGTTGCTGCACCCTGTAAGGGCTTTCCCCGTTTGGCGGGGTCATATGAAGACCTTTGTCTTCTTCCCGGCTCATTTCCTCACCATATTCACTACGAAGTTCAGCAATGGTTCTGCCTTCCCAGTCTCCCCAGTCCATTTCTATGAGAGCTTCCTTAACCGTGATCAAATCGCCCCCAAGAAGCTCCGCTGTTTGCCGCGCTCTTTGTAAGGGACTTGAAACCCAGTGAAAATCGTCAAACTGCCCGGGAATTTTTTTCTTCAAGAGAAGATTGGTCCCCTCTTTTGACAACGGAATATCCTGGCGGCCCTGCAATTTTTTTTGCGCATTCCAACTGGTTTTTCCATGACGGATCATTAGCAATGCTGTCATGACAGGACCTGACTTATATGGGTTTTGAGCAAAGAAGCCGCGCTTTCAAGACTTCGGTCATGGAGCGCAAATTCTCTTGCCTGCTGCGCAAGTTGCTCCCGAAAAGGTGCGTTATCCAGGAGATACCGGATCTTCCTGATGAAATCATCACTATCGCCGCCGATGCTCAACAATCCTGTCCGGCCATCAATCACGACGTCAGGCACACCGCGAATATGCCCGGCGATAGAGGGCAGCCCCTCTCGCGCGGCTTCCAGAAACGCCATGCCATAGGCTTCACCGCAAGCCGGCCAGATATAAAGATCGGCAAGGCGATAAACCTGCCTTAGTTCTTTTTCCTCCAGCTTTCCCAGAAAAGAAACGCGATCGGAAACAGGCTCAAACCAGCTTTCGATTTCTTCCCGTTCTTCTCCATCCCCGACAATAACAAGATGCCAGTCCTGCCCTTCGAGTTTTTTTATCGATCTTGATAGAAGACGATAAGAATCTTTTTTGTCACCGCCCCGCATCATGCCAACGCTGAGCAGGATTCTTTTGTCCTTTGGAACAGAAAGATCAAATCCATCGCTTTTCTTTTCAGCTTTCTCAAGAAAAGGGGGGAGATAGACCAGCTGACCGTCTTTTTGGGCAATTTGTGCCAGACATTCACCATCCAGCTGGGTCATGTGAAAAATTTTATCGGCCTTGCGGATTGCTTCTGCTGCGGCAGCGTAACCTGTTGCCCATTTCCCTTTTTCCTGCTTGGGCGCATGGCTTGCTTCAGCAACCAGATAGGGGATGTTCAGCTCCGTCGCAACTTTGGGACCAATCCAGTCAGGAGCTTTATGATAAAGATGATAGGTAAACCAGGCTTGAGGTCTCTCTTTTGCAGGCAGGGCCAGAAAAGCCTTTATGAGTTCCTTTGCTTCCTGCTCCGCGGCTTTTCTAATTCGGTTCTGGTTCTCTTGATCTCCCGATTTATCGAAGCTTCGAAAAGAGGAGACGAGATCAACCTCATATCCGGCCATCGACAGCGCAGCGATCAACAGTCTTGCAACCCGCCTGTCACCAGAGGGAACGGGATGAACGGGCGATTTCATCGGAGCGTAAAAAGCAATTTTCATTCGGTAAGATCCAGCGCCGGTTCGCACGCCTTTTCTACTGCGGGAAATCGAACGGCCAGTTTGTCAATCCAGGCGGCAGCATCAAAATGTTGCGCAAGATAATCCGCTCCCCTGTCAGAATAGTCCTGGCGCCTGTCCGGCTTCGTGATCATCAATTCAAGCGCTTTGGACAATTCCTCGGGGTTACGCTCAGGAACCAGCAGTCCTGTTTTTCCGTTCCGGATCAATTCAGGTATTGCGGAAACATCTGTGGAAACCACGGCAACCTTTTGACTTTGTGCTTCCATCAATACATTGGGAAGTCCATCCCGGTCCCCATCTTCAGCAACACGGCTTGCCAGAACAAAGAGATCAGATTTTCGTAAAGCCGCAAGCACCTCTTTTTGAGGAAGCGCCCCTTTCCAGCTTATCTTGCTTTCAAGCCCGAGGTCTTTCGCCTGTTTCTTGAGATCCGAAAGCAACGTACCCCCGCCAATATGGGTAAAATGCCAGTTAAGATTTTCAGGGAGCTGCTTGAAGGCATTCAAAAGATCATCATAACCTTTCTTTGTCACTGCCCGCCCAACAGACAGGATCTGTACCGGCGCCTGTTTCCCGTCCAGAAGGTGCTTCTTGTTTTTAGCAATTCGAAAGCGGTCCAGATCAAGACCATGATAGAGAAGAGAGACTTTTTCCGGATCTGCTGCCAGCTTTTTAAGATATTGTGTATTGAACGTTGTGCAGGTTACCAGCCATTTCAGGTCCTGCAATTTTTCCGAAAGCTCCCATTCGGGGGATGTCCAGATATCCTTGGCATGGGCGGAACAGCTCCATTCCTTATCCGTCATAAGCGCAGCATAGCGTGCGACAGATGCCGGCGTATGCAGGAAGTGGGCGTACAGGATTTCGGTATTTTCCGGAAGCTCTGCAGCCAGAACAAGGGCTTGCCCAAATCGCCGGATGCGATTTGATGTTTTATCGCGCCATAGATCCTTCACCCAGAGTTTCTTCGCTTTTTTATAACCTGGCAATTTCCTTATCCGAAGCCAGCTTTTGAAAACCCGCAAAGGCTCCTGATAGAGATACTCCGGCAGGTAGGTCACAGGGGCCTGAATCTCGTCATGGATAGGATGAGTTGCCTTATCCGTCGGATGACGCAGTGAAATCAGATGCAGCCTATGACCTCTTTTCTCCAGCGCGAGAAGTTCCTGGGCAATAAATGTTTCCGAAAGACGCGGGTAGCCTTTCAGGACAACCGTTACAACAGGGGGTAAATTCTGGTGATCTGACATCATACGCCTAAAAATACAGGGCAAAATCCTCTGTCCTCTGATACGCACCTGAAGGATGAATTTCAATATACAATCCCTAAATAGGGAACGGGAAAACCAAACTGTTAACACTTTATGGTGTTTCTTGTTGCATCAAAGACCAATATGCAACAGTCTAAAGGCGCCTTCCACAGGAAAGCACCAATATTGCAGCATGTAAGCGATGGGGATTGCCAAACAGGCGGTATTGAATGGAACATAGCATCTATAAATATATTTTGCGTCACAGCAAAAAGCAGCAGATCATCCTGACAATATTGTCATTCGCCTCTTTTCCCTTCCTTTATTACTATCTGGAACTCCCGAAGATCATCATCGACCAGGCTATTCAAGCCAAGGATATCATTTTCCCGGTCGAGATTATGGGTCTGGAAATTGACCAGAAGGCCTTTCTATATGTCTCGGTCTGCATCTTCCTTCTCTTGGTGGTCATCAACCAGTGTTTTAAATATGTCATCAATGTCTATCAGGGCATTACCGGCGAAAGAATGCTGCGTCGCCTGCGCTATGAACTTTATAGCCGCATCTTGCGCTTCCCGCTTCCAACATTTCGCAAGAAAAGCTCCGGTGAAATCATTCCAATGATCACCGCTGAGGTCGAACCGCTTGGTGGATTTATCGGCGAAGCTTTTGCTCTACCCGCCTTTCAGGGGGGATATCTGATTGTGATAATGAGCTTTTTGCTCATTCAGAACGTTTACATGGCGCTTGCCGCTATCGCCCTTTATCCGGCCCAGGCCTATTTCATTCCCAAATTACAGAAAAAGGTGAATTTACTGGGTAAAGAACGGGTGCGTCTGGTACGAACCCTGTCAGACCAGATTGGCGAGACGGTCAATGCGGTTCAGGAAATCCATGTCCATGACGGCTCCAACTATATGCGGGCGCAATTCACCCGCCAGCTTGGAAAAATCTTCAATGTACGCTACCGGATTTACCTGCTTAAATTCATTATCAAGTTCCTGAATAATTTTATTCAGCAACTGGGGCCTTTCTTTTTCTATGCCCTTGGCGGCACTATGGTCATCAATGGCACGCTGGAAATCGGAACGCTGGTGGCTGCCATTACAGCCCATAAGGAAATGGCGGCTCCCTGGAAGGAACTTCTTTCCTATTATCAGCGCCGTGAAGATGCCCGGATCAAATATGAACAGGTTGTCGAACAGTTTGAACCCAGTGGCATGCGTCCCGAAAGCAACCAACTGGACGAACCGGAGGAAATCCCCCGTCTCGAAGGTGAACTTGTTGCCAACAATATTGTGCTTTCAGATGATACGGGGTCCGCACAGCTGGAAGGCTTGAATGTCAAACTGAAACTGGATGACCGGGTCGCAATTGTCGGTCAGGCCGGATCAGGCCGTGAAGCTCTGACCCAGGTTCTCTCCCGTCTCATTGACCCGGATCGTGGACGCCTGACCATCGGCAATCTGGACTTAACCGAGGCATCTGAAGCGATTGTCGGACGGCGTATGTCCTATATTGGCCAAAGCGGGACCATCTTTAATTCCACCATCGGTGATAACCTTTATTTCAGTTTGAAGCATCGCCCGCTTCATGAAGTGGAATATGACGGAGAAGAAGAAGAATTTCGCAAATCAGATGCGCAGGAAGTGCTGCTGACCGGCAATTCCGCAGATGATTATGGGGCGGACTGGATTGATTATGAAAGTGCAGGAGCAACAGACAATACCTCTCTCGTTGCGCGCGCTATTGATGTCCTTTCCATGGTCGATCTTGCTGACGATGTTTACCAGTTTGGCCTTCGAAGCACGCTGGATCCGAAAGAGGATCCGGAAACTGCAGAGCTTATTCTTTCTGCACGCAAGCGGTTCTTTGAGAAGCTGGAAGCTGATCAGGGGCTCACGAATCTGGTGGAAGCGTTCACACCTGAAAAATACAATACCAATGCGACACTTGGAGAAAACCTGCTGTTCGGCACACCGGTTGGTGATGATTTTGACATGGATCGGCTTGCAGAAAATGCCTATGTTCAGGAAGTCATCCGTGACGCCAATCTGACCGACATATTTTTGAAAATGGGGTATCAGGTTGCCTCCCTGATGGTCGAGCTTTTCGCAGATTTACCGCCCGATCATGAATTTTTCCAACTCTACGGATTTATATCCTCGGAGGAATTACCGGAATATCAGGCCATTCTCAGTCGGGTAAACGCCGATAATCTTGATCAACTGCGTGAAGAGGACAAGCTTCGCTTTATGTCTCTTCCGTTCAAGGTTATTCCGTCTCGCCACAGGCTTGGTGTGATTACGGAAGATATTCAGGAAAAAATAGTCGAGGCTCGCAAACAGTTTGTCGATCATCTTCCCCGGCACTTGAAAGGCAGTATCGCGTTTTTTGAATCAAACGCCTATAACGCCGCCGCTAATATTCAGGATAACATCCTGTTTGGAAAGATCGCCTTCGGCTTCGCGCAGGCCTCAGAGAAAATCGGTGCATTGCTGGCAACCGTCGTTGAAGAACTGGAACTCAAAAGAACGATTGTCAGGGTAGGGCTTAATTTCAGAACCGGTGCCGGCGGTACGCGCCTGAGTGAAAACCAAAGACAAAAGCTTTGCATTGCTCGCGCCATCATCAAACGCCCTGATATTCTGATTCTCAACCAGGCAACGGCATCCTTTGATAATCGGACCCAGCAACGTATTGCAGAAAATATCCTGTCCGAATTTGAAGGTCGATCCGTTATCTGGGCGATTGAAAAACCGGAACTCGCCTATCTGTTTGATCATATTGTTGTCATCAGTAGCGGGGTAATAACAGAGGCTGGTCATTATGATGAGCTGCAAAATAGCAGCGAGCATTTCAAATTGCTCAGTGCCTGAGCCTTGATAAAGATATAACAGAGGAGAGTAAATTGTGAGCCTGAGAGAAGAGGTCGAAACCCTGCGACAGATCCCTCTGTTCGCCAAGGTTGACCCGTCTAAAATCAAACTGCTGGCCTTCACATCTGAACGCGTAACCTTTCAGCCTGGCGATTTCATATGCCAGCAGGGTGAAATGGG
>JAKSCD010000131.1 GCA_022360775.1 Sneathiellales bacterium
TGCAGTGATTTGGAGTAAGCGTTGGTAGCCTGCATTATTTCCTGAGCAACAACAGGCATTTTTGTCGATATTTTCTGACCAAGTGGGGATTTGTAGAAGGCTGTTAGCTCTTTGATTTCTTCAAGCGTGAAATGTTTGTGGTAAATGGGGTAGGAAATGCGGTGGATGTTTCGCTCTTCCAACATGCGCTTTTTGGTGATCCTGATCGTTTCCTGAATGATCTCATCTGCGATAGCCGGGTCGAGCCGGGACAGTGAACGCTTCATCAGAAGCGGTATTTGAGCCAGCATGACTTCGGCTGTTTTTTCTGCGTTGGTAATTGCCAGGAGATGATCAATGGCCTTTTTCTTTTCTGCACTTACTTCCGCAGCATGAGATGCGCTCGTTACCGTGAGCAAAGCCACCAGAATAAGGATGACATGTTTCATAAGATTGTTTCCTTTCGGCTAATCCCGCTGTTTGATCCTTTTTTTTGGTGTCGTGATTTCTGATATATTCGACAGTTCAGTAAAACTGTCCTCCAAAGTTGCATTTATTAATTTCAGAATCATGACGTTCCACATTGCCGAATGCTTTTCAGATAATAAAGCTGGTCAAATCGGTGCTGAATGGAATCCAGTCTTTCCTTGGAGTCAGAATCACTTTCAGTGGCCAGATAAGCCGGAAAGAAAAAAAGACCTAAGTAACCGGCGGCCTGATTTTGTCCACGATGGGATCGTATGGTTGCTTCCTGTATATTATAAGAGGTGTTCAGTTGGTCCATTTCACTGAGAATGCTCTTGCAGGACATGGAAAGATCATCCGCAGAGATCTTTAGAATTTCCGCAGCTTCAGCAGCGGTTTTTTCCTGGATGTCGGGAGGCAGGTCAGGTGCGCTTCGTGCGCACCCCGTTATCAGGATCGCCATGAACATGACCAGAGGCCTGTGCAGAATGAAGCGAGTCAATTGCAGCATCGCTTTTATTTTTTATACCGGATAGCCCGGCCTTTTCCTTCAAGGGATCCCCAGCTCACAAGAGACATTCCCACTGAACCATAGCGTACCTGAATGACGGCATCTGCCCCTATCCTTGCCCCTTCTTCGCGCAGCTTCTGATCCACCATTGCCGGTGTCGGATCCGCATGGAAAATAGTGGTTTTATTCACAACCACTTCCAGATCAGCAAGAATATCGTACTTTTTGTCGGTAATGTCTTCTTTGGTCAGCAGAATATCTTCCGGCTTTTTGACCGGCGCATCAGGGCTGGCGTTGACGAGGACGGGTTTACCATCTTTTGTAGTTTCGGTATGTGACCAGGTCGCGCAGCCACTGAGAAGAAGTGAACAGACCACCGCCAGAACTATTTTTTTCACAGCATTATTATCCTTGATTGTATTTTCCGGCGGAATCTTATCGTAAAAATTAAAATTTTCTACTGGAAATTGCATTTTTCGACTTTGAAAGTTTAAGTTTAAAATTTTAAACTTGAAATAAATATTCATCTCTGTCACAGTTTCAGAAACTGGGAACATAAATCCGAATGGGTGCAGCATGAGAATTGCGTGTTTGGGAGGCGGGCCGTCCGGTCTTTATTTCGCCATCAGCATGAAGCTTCGGGATCCGTCACATGAGATTACGGTGATCGAACGGAACCGGCCTGACGATACCTTTGGCTGGGGTGTGGTGCTGTCGGACGAGACGCTTGGCAATCTCTACGCAAACGATCCGGACAGCGCTGCTGCCATTCGGGAGCATTTCGCCTACTGGGATGACATTGCCGTTGTCCATAAGGGCGTAAGAACAGTTTCTACCGGTCATGGTTTTTGCGGGATCGGGCGTAAGCAATTGCTTCTGCTGCTGCAGGAGCGTGCCGTGGAGCTCGGAATAGATCTGCAGTTTGAAACGGAAGTTGATGATATCGCCCGCTATATGGCCGACTATGATCTGGTGCTGGCATCGGATGGGCTGAACTCAAAGGCCCGCACACAGTTCGAGCACGTGTTCAAACCCGATATCGATGTGCGCAAATGCAAGTTCGTCTGGCTGGGCACTCATCAAAAATTTGATGATGCTTTTACCTTTATTTTTGAGAAAACCGAGCAGGGCTGGATTTGGGTACACGCCTATCAGTTTGATGATGAGACGGCGACTTTCATTGTCGAATGCTCTGAAGAAACCTACGACAATTTCGGGTTTGCGGATCTCAGCCAGCAGGAAAGCATTGCGCTGTGCGAAAAGATTTTCCAGAAACATCTGGGCGGCCACAAACTGATGACCAACGCGAACCATATTCGCGGGTCCGCCTGGATTAACTTTCCCAGGGTGCTGTGCGAACGCTGGTCCCATGAGAACCTTGTCTTGATGGGGGACGCGGCGGCCAGCGCCCATTTCTCCATCGGATCGGGCAGCAAGCTGGCCATGGAAAGCGCCATTGCGCTGGCTGATTACCTGCATTCAGAGCCGACCCTGCAAGCGGCGTTTGACAAATATGAGGATGCGCGGCGGCTCGAAGTTCTCAAATTGCAGTCGGCGGCCCGCAACTCCCTGGAATGGTTTGAAGAGGTGGAGCGGTATCTGGATCTGGATCCGGTGCAGTTCAATTATTCCCTGCTGACCCGCTCCCAGCGGATTTCCCATGAAAATCTGCGGCTGCGGGATGCGGCCTGGCTGGAAGACGCGGAAAGCTGGTTCCAGACACAGGCGGGCGCCAATGACAATAACCGGAACCGGGCGCCCA
>JAKSCD010000112.1 GCA_022360775.1 Sneathiellales bacterium
GGCAATTGAATAGGCTTCGTCATTAACGCCTTCATCTTTGATTGGTGAACCAGGCCCTGCTCCGGTACCGGTTTCTTCATCAGCGTCCGGTGTATAGGATGCACCGAGCTGGAAGCCTGAGAAACGTGGCGTGAAATAGGTGATTTTGTCCGCATCACTTTGCTCGGTCGGCGCAGTAGAGGGTGTTGTAAAACCAGCTGCCAGGAAATTCGGGTCATTCAATCCCCAGCCAATCACAGGGCTTGGTGATGCAAAGTGCATCAGATAGGCCGCACTGTTTTCAGAACCAACGTTAACGCGACCAAATGCGCCTTCAACGAACATAAATGTTTCATCTACCTGGTCACTGGTTGCACGTGCTTCGAGCTGGATATTAACACCAAATTTCAAGCCATTATCGAGAGTTGTTGAGCCTGTAAAGTGAACTTCACCTTCGTGACGAATATCGGTCGGAAGCTGATCACCGGTATCGTAACTGGCAGCAACAAACGATGTCTGCAGGTAACCACCAAGATTGAGTTTGATTTTTTCGGCTGCAGTCGCAGCACCAGAAGTCATAGCCGTCGCCGCGACAAGCGCGGTCGTACCAAGAACGAGTTTTTTCATTTCTATCTCCACTCCCTGGAAGAACCGGGAAGCATTACTGTGTTTGAGGGAAGGTCCGAAGACCCATGCAGACAGATACAGTGGTCCGCCTGCAACTTCCTTTTACTTCCGAACAGAGGACACTTTGAAGTGACCGGCATCACAAGAAAATTGGGCTCAAGAAGGTTGCCAAAACCTGTGTTTTTTTTGCAACACAGTTTCCGGACGGGGAAAGGTCCTCGGACATTTTCCCAAAAGATCTAGTGCGGTGCCTCAAAATGGAAAGATCTGGCAGAAAGAAACAGCAAATGTTCAAAGGTTTTTAATCAAACCCCTTGCGTTCGCAGGTCACTTCAAAATATGTAGAGGGAGTGGCCCCGTAGCTCATCAGGATAGAGCATCAGATTCCTAATCTGGGGGTAGCAGGTTCGAGTCCTGCCGGGGTCACCATTCCGAAGAATGATGACCCTTTACGGAAAACGTGCGCTTTAGAGAACGCAGTGTTTTGCAAAATCCGCCGCTTCGTTGGCGGACCAGTCACCTTTCGGCTTTTCTTTCATGGCATCGCACCATTCTTTACTGCCAACTTCCGGGGAACAACCGGAAACCATCAGCGAGAACGCTACGAAACCCAAAATGCTGACAAGTGATTTCATAAATGTTGGCATAATTGCCTCCCTAAAAAAGGACGCGAAGGATCCCTCCGCGTCCCATCGAAATTACTTGCTTTCAACCGTGATAACGGCGCGGCGGTTTTTCTGTTCTTTAACACCGTCAGCTGTCTGTACGCCAAGGCGGTCTTCACCGTAACTCCGCATTACGACATTTTTCGGATCCAGTCCCATATCCATGGCCGTGATCGCCAGAGCTTCAGAGCGGCGGTTTGAAAGAGCCTGGTTATACTCTTTGGAACCGGATGTATCGGTATAACCGGCAATGGTAACCCGCGGACGTTTGAAATTCTTCACATAGTCGATGGCTTCCTGGATTTTGCCTTTCGCGCCGGCCAGTGTTTTTGTGCTGTCAAAGTGGAAGAGAATTTCCCAGCTTTTGGCTTCAGCCATCATTTTCTTGGGGGCCGGGGCCGGAGCGGCCGGCTTGGCAACCATCATGGCTTTATCCACATCATTCATGGCTGCGATAAATGCATCGCGGCAGGCTGCGATATGGTCAGGCTGGAAGTTTTCTTCCTGTTCCTGTACCCAGCAGTCAAAGCTGGTCTGTGCGCGGGCCAGCTGAGCTGTCGCTTTGTCTTTGGCTGTGCTGTTCAGTGCAGAAACCAGGCGGCCATGGGCGCCTTTCATGACAGCTTCACGATCCGCAGGAATGTTCCAGGTAGCCGGATCATAAGGAGCAACATCGGCGCCGGAAGCGGCCGTCATTGCTTTTTCCGCAAAGCGGTCAGAATCTGTATAGTCGCCTTCGCCATACTCACCTTTTGACAGGGTAATATAATCAGCATAAAGCGCTTTGTTGAATGCAGAACCTGACGCATCCATTTTCTCTGCTTCGCCCAACTTTCCGCCACAAGCAGCGAGCGTAATAGAAGCTGCCCCGAGAACAGCAAAGGTTACTACATTTTTCATATCTCTCCCCTAACTTTGAGTAGGACTAGTATAATTCGAAATCCAGTCTGAACGTCTGAACACACTCCCTCTTGGGAATGGTCAGGAAAGTACCAAATACTTACGCAATTTCACGTGCCATTAATAGAAGTTACAGTTTCTTTCGTTAGATGAAAATAAGAAATTGATAATCGGAATCAACAAACAGTGGCAAAAATGAAGCAGTTTTCATACAGATGTCTTTTCCGGCATTTCAGTAATGCGCTGCTGATGACGAACCAAAACACAGTCAGGCACTGAAGACTAACACAATAAATACTATCATTACTTCCATATGACGTCGGGGCATCAAGGGCTTAACCGTCCCGCAAAACTCTATCGCAAACTGGGCCTCGCCGCGAAAGCTCCTCCGGAAGCTTTTCCCCAGGGTCCGGAGCTGGAAACAACAATCCAGCGCAACGGATACCGGCTTTCCTGAATCACTTCCACCACACCGTCTCGGCGCGGTGTTTTTGCCCCCCGTCGCTTCGGGGCGCGGGTACGGGGCCGAAAATCGACCAGTCTGTTCACGCGATCCTGTCGGTCGAAACTTCGAAAGAACAGACCGCGGCGGGTGGCAAAGACCACGCCA
>JAKSCD010000111.1 GCA_022360775.1 Sneathiellales bacterium
ACCACCGGACGCACTAAAGGCTGCAGCGAAGAACTCACGCGCCGAAGCCCGGGGCTGTGACGGCAATCCCCTGAATTTTGCGTAAACATAAATGGCCAGCATCAACATCAGACCCATCATGATGCCCGGAATGAAACCGGCCATAAACATGCGGGCAGCGGACACTTCTGTTGCTGCGGCATAAACCAGCATCACAATAGATGGCGGGATAAGAATACCCAGTGTCCCGGCATTTGAAATCACACCGGCAGCAAAACTTTCCGGATAACCTGTACGGACCATACCCGCAATCACAATGGACCCGATTGCAGCTACCGTTGCAGGCGAAGAACCAGAGACAGCTGCAAATAGCATACAGGCAAGAACCGAGGCCATGGCAAGGCCGCCACTAATATGCCCAACACCGGCATTTGCAAATCGAATTAACCGTTTCGCAACACCGCCAGTAGACAAAAAAGCGCTTGAAAGCACAAAGAAGGGAATAGCCAGAAGTGTGTAATGCTCTGTCAGGTTCTCAATAAATTTGAGTCCCATTGAAGCAAGGCTATCCCCCGAGAAAAAGAGGATTGTCACAACACTTGAAAATCCAAGAGCGATCGCAATCGGCATGCCCATAAACATGCACAGGAACAGAAGAATAAAAAGAACGGCTGTTGTCATGAGCGGTTCCCCTTCTCGTCCTGTTCTCCATGGGCGAGTTCATCCAAAGCTTCTTTTGCTTCATCCGCAAGGTTGAAGCCATCCATTTCCCCTTTCAGCATCTTCCAGAGCAATTCAAGAAAACGAAAAGCGAGCAATCCAAAACCGATCACCAAAATGGAGTGCGCTTGCCATTTGAGGATTGTCATATCCTCGAGTTCCAGCTCAATCAGGTGCATCTTCTCCAGATAAACCCAGGAACCGGCAAAAAGCAGTCCGCAATAAACAAGACATAAAAGAACAGCAATAATGGAAACAATCCGGCGCGTTTCAGGCTTTAAAAGCCTAACCAGCGCATCAACGCCAATATGTGCCCCAACCCGAACACCGTAGGAAGCCCCTAAAAGAACAAACCAGCCGGAAACCAGAAGGGTCAGTTCCTGCAACCATAAAAATCCGCTATTAAAAGCGAAACGCATCACGACTTCCAGGAAGACCAGTAAAGTCATGATAACGAGAAGGAGGGAAATTAATCCCTCCTCCAACCGTTCGACATAGTGACGCACAACGGCCCCCTGTCTTATAGATACTTGGAAATTTCAGTCTTACTTGTTGGACGCAACAGCGGCATCAATCAGATCCTGACCGATTTCACCTGCAAATTTCGCCCAAACCGGCTTCATGGCTTCAATCCATTTTGCCCGTTCAGCATCAGTCAAATCAAGAACCTTGCTGCGACCGGAATCTTCAACACGCTTACGGTCGCTGCTCACTTTTTCAGCGGCAATTTTGTTGCCATGAGCAATTGCTTCATCCATTGCGCCTTTCAGAACTTTCTGAGTGTCTGCATCAAGGCCTTTCCAGAATTCTGCAGAAGTCACGACCAGATAATCAATCAGGCCATGATTGGAGGCTGTAATATGATCCTGAACTTCGAAGAATTTTTTGGAATAGATATTGGACCAGGTATTTTCCTGACCATCAATCGCTTTCGTCTGGAGCAGAAGGAAAACCTCTGAGAAAGGTTTTTTCAGGGGCGTTGCGCCAACAGCTTCAAACTGTGCTGCTAAGACATCTGATGTCTGAATACGGAATTTCAGGCCATCTGCATCACCAGGATTGCGGAGTTCGCGAGAGGCGGAGAGCTGCTTCAACCCGTTGTGGAGATATCCAAGTCCGATCAGGCCTTTTTTCTGCATGGAATTCAGCAGTTCCTGTCCTTTTGGACCATTTTGGAATTTTTCAACAGCCTGCATATCCTTGAACAGGAAAGGCAGATCAAAAACCTGAAGCTTCTTTGTATATTTATTGAACTTTGAAAGAGATGGCGCTGCGATCTGCACATCACCCAAAAGCATGGCTTCCAGAACCTTGCCATCACCGAAAAGCTGAGAGTTCGGGTACACCTCGACATTCACTTTTCCAGGAAGGCGCTGTTCGGCCAGCTCCTTGAATTTCAAGGCCATCTGGCCTTTGGGAGTATTTTCCGCAACAACGTGGGAAAACTTGATTTTAATAGGTTCGGCTTGCGCAAACACACTGGCAAGGGCCACACCGGCTGCAACTGCAGCTCCAACAAAAAGACGCATTGTCCTCTCCTCTGTTTTCTATTTTAATCTGATACGATTGATGTGATTGCTTGGCACAATTCTTTTTCATTCAGCACGCCTTTTTCAGCGTTTAACCGAATTCTCGATTTACTAGACTATCTTTTTTTTTCATCTATTGCGAGCGCAATTGTCGTCGAACCAGGCTTCATAAAAAGAACCTATTTCAAACATACTCTAGTCTTTCAAAGAGAATAAAATTCCTTAAGCATGCTTTCAAACAGCCCTACATTTATGGCAGGATGAGAGATGGTTGGTATGATGTAAATTTCCGATATGAAAAGATGTCTAGGATTAATCCTATTGACGAGGTGGAAAAATGAAAAAGGTCATATACGCGTTACTGGGACTGGTTGTACTTCTGGTTATTGCAGTTATCGCAGCTCCGTTTTTAATACCTGCAGAGCGGCTTAAGGAAGAATTGATCCTTGCGGTCAATGATGCAACCGGTCGTACCCTGGCGATTGACGGAGAAATTGGTGTCAGCGTTTTTCCAACTCTTGGCGTTCAGGCATCGAAAGTTTCCCTGTCAAATGCCCCAAGCAGTGATACGCCGAATATGGCGACTTTTGACAATCTCACAATCAAGCTGGCAGTCCTCCCTCTCTTAACTGGTCAGGTACAGGTTAATAAGTTTGTTCTGGATAAACCGGTCATTAATCTGGAAGTTGATAAATCCGGTAAGGCAAACTGGGATTTCGGCAGTGCGACAGCTCCTTCTGAAAGTACTTCTGCAACAGATAAAGCTGCGTCTTCATCGGACAGTTCGGGTCTCGGCATTCGGGATCTCAATCTTGGTGATGTCCAGATTATAGGAGGAGCGCTGACCTATACGGATCAGAAATCCGGTGACGTTCAAAAGGTTTCAGATATTAATCTTGGATTGGTTCTGGAAGGGCTTGATAATCCCTTTATTGCCAAGGGAAGTGTCGTCTGGAATAAAGAGAAACTGGACTTTGATACAACAATCGGAAAATTAAGTGCGGTCCTTGAAAACAAACCGTCAACGCTTGCCTCCTCTCTTCAATCGACAAAGGTAACGCTCAAGCTTGACGGGGATCTTGCTTCCACACAGCCGCTTTCTCTTACCGGGAAAACCGATCTTTCCGTGCCATCGGTTAAAGAACTGATCCGCTGGACAGGAACAGCATTTGAAGCACGTGAAAACACCTTTGAGGCCATGTCAATCAAAGGGAATCTGAAAATTGAAGATACCCAATATGCGTTTAAAAATGCGTCCCTTGCCTTCGATAAAATCAACGGTGACGGCGATTTTCTTATCAAGCTTGGCGGTAAAATACCCTATCTAGAAGGGCGTTTGAATATCGTAGAGTTGGATGTAAACCCGTATATGCCAGAGGGTAGCCAGCAGAGCCCCTCTGCAGATAAAGGCAGCTCTTCTGGCCAGCAATCAAACCAGAAATGGGATGATACACCCATAGATTTCTCAGGCCTTAAAGCCGCAAACGCAAAATTTGACCTGACAGTGGGATCGCTTTTAATACAGGAAATCAAGATTGGAAAAAGCAACATCAAAACCAATCTTAAAAATGGTGTTCTGGATGTCGCGCTGACGGAACTTGCTCTTTATGAAGGTAAAGGTTCTGGCGCCGTTAAAATTGACGCGCGTACAGCACAGGCAAAAGTCTCCAAGAACTTTTCTCTCTCTGGTCTACAGCTCAACCCGCTTCTGAACGATGCGGCCGATTTTGATAAGCTTGAAGGAACCGGGAAAATTGATATTGCCATTAACACTGTTGGCCAATCCCAGAAGGATTTTGTCGAGGCGTTAAACGGTAACGGAAAAATCCTTTTTGAAAATGGAGCAATCAAAGGCATTAATCTTGCCGCAATGGCGCGCAATGTAACCAGTGCATTTACAGATAAAAGTGGTTCCCAGAAAACGGATTTTGCTGAACTCTCTGGCACATACACCATCACCAACGGGTTACTGAAAAACACTGACCTTAAGATGTTAAACCCCTTCATTCGCGTGACCGGCGCTGGTGATGTCGATATGCCGCCAAAAACGCTGGACTATCGTGTGGAGCCAAAAGTTGTCGCCTCGACAGAAGGACAAGGCGGTAAAGACGCTTCCGGTCTTGTTGTTCCGATTAAAATATCTGGAAGCTGGGATAATCCCAAATTTGCACCTGACCTTGCCGGTGTCATCGGCAATGTTGCTGATCCGAAAAAACTTAAGGAAAAAGGCAAAGAGGAACTCAATAAGGCTATTGAGAAAAATCTTGGTGACAAAGTAGGGAAAAGTCTGGGTGGCTTCCTTGGCAAGAAAAAGGACTAACTATAAAGGGGCTCATAACTGAGCCCCTTTTCTTTTCTGTTACTTGCGGCTTGTCCGTTCTTCCACGGCGCCCCCTTTTTCTTTCCAGGCCGAAAATCCACCGTCAATATGGCAGACATTTTCAAGCCCCATTTCACGAACTGTGTTGGTTGCAAGAGCAGAACGCCATCCTGCAGCACAGAAAAATACGAATTTTTTACCGCTTGCAAAAATTTCTTTGTGATAAGGACTTTCCGGATCCACCCAGAATTCAAGCATCCCCCGAGGAGCATGGATTGCACCCGGCACTTGCCCCTCACGCTCCAATTCCCTTACGTCACGGATATCCACAAAGACATGTTCGTCATTCCCGTGAAGCGAAATTGCTTTCTCTGTAGGAAGCGTTTCGATCTGCTCATTTGCGGCCGCGACCATCTGTTTGACTGTTTTTTTCATTTCTTCTCCAGATTTGTAGCGATATAGTATCAGGTATCTCTTGCTAACAATGCTACAGGTTCACCTTCGGGGAGGCCAGCAGATAAAAGTAAAAACACAAAGAGGAAATCATGGATCTTTCATTTACCGAAAAAGACAATGAGTTTCGTCAGGAAGTTATCGATTTTATCAATGATAATCTGGATGAAGACCTGAAAAAGAAAATGGCCGATACCCGGAACAGCTATCTGCCGCGAGAAGATCATGTTCGCTGGCAAAAAGCCCTTTCCAAGAAAGGCTGGCTGACACCGGAATGGCCAGTGGAATATGGCGGTACGGCCTGGTCGACAACTCAGAAATATATTTTTGAAACCGAAATGGCCAATGCAAACGCACCGGGCGTTATTCCTTTCGGCCCGAAAATGTGCGCACCGGTGATCCTGAAATTTGGCACCGACGAGCAAAAGAAGCGCTTCTTGCCCCGGATGCAGTCCAATGAAGACTGGTGGTGTCAGGGATATTCCGAGCCTGGTTCGGGGTCGGATCTTGCATCCCTGCAGATGAAAGCCGAAGATAAAGGTGATCATTTCCTGTGTAACGGATCAAAAATCTGGACCACTCTTGCTCAGTATGCAGACTGGATTTTCTGCCTTGTCAGAACCTCGAACGAGGGTAAAAAACAGGAAGGAATTTCTTTTCTCCTTATTGATATGAAATCTCCTGGCATTACCGTTGATCCAATTCAGACAACGGATCTTCCTGTTGAAGGTGCTCAGGAAGTTAATCAGGTCTTCTTTGAGGATGTGAAAGTTCCAAAAGAAAATCTGGTTGGCGAGATTAACAAAGGCTGGACATGCGCAAAATATCTTCTGGAATTTGAAAGGGGCAACGCCTATGCAGGCCGCCTCAAGCGCGGTGTTGAAAAAGTACGAGCCATTGCCTCCAATGAACAGGCAAACGGAGAAGCACTGATTAACGATGCTTCTTTCCGGGCCAAGCTGACAAAACTTGAAATTGACGTTCAGGCCCTGGAAATGACTGAGCTCAGGATCCTGAGCAAACTCAGTAACGGACAGAATATGGGTCCTGAATCTTCGCTGATGAAATGCCGCGGGACAGACCTTTATCAAGAAGTTGTCGCCCTTGCTTTTGAAGCTGTAGGAACACAAGCTGTTCCTTTCATTCCCCTGCTTTCAGGACGTAATGATGAACCTGTAGGCCCTGACTATGCAAGTGGCGTTGCGCCGCGTTTTTATAACGCTCGTAAAGTATCCATTTACGGTGGATCCAACGAAATTCAGCGTAATATTATGGCCAAGCTTATCCTTGGTCTATAATCAGGATTGAGAGGCCGGACATTTCCGGCCTCCTATTGGGAGATCTGAAACCACATGTCTGACAGTCAAATTTTCTCCATGTGGTCAGGTCCCCGTAATATCTCTACTGCAATGATGCGCTCTTTTGCCAGTCGCCCCGATTGTGAAGTTGTCGATGAGCCGTTCTATGCATACTACCTGAACAGGACAGGCCTGGATCACCCCATGCGGAAGGAGATCCTTCAAAGCCAGTCACAGGATTGGCAAACCGTTTCAGAAGAGATCAACAGCCCTCTTTCTTCCGGAAAATCACTAAGATATCTCAAGCATATGACACAACATATGCTGGATGAAATCGATCTCAGCCGGTTTAATACTCATCTTCATTGTTTCCTGATCCGCTCCCCTGATCTGGTTGTTGCCTCCTTTGCTGCCAAATATGACAATGTTACAGCTGAAGCGACCGGCTTTAAGCAACAACGTGACCTTTTTAACTACTTTAAAAAGCAAACCGGAAAAATTCCGGTTGTTGTCGAAGGAGAAGATATCCAGAAGGATCCCGCTCACATGCTGGCAAAGCTGTGTAAAGCCTGCAATCTACCTTTTTCAGAAAAGATGCTTTGCTGGGAAAAGGGAGCGCAACCGGAAGATGGCGTCTGGGGGACGCACTGGTATGGCGCTGTAGAAGCCTCAACAGGCTTTGCACCTTACCAGGATAAATCTGTTCAGCTCAGCTTTCCCCAGCAAAAACTGGTTGATGAACTGATGCCCTATTATGAAGAATTACGGCAAAGCAAAATTACTCTTTAATCCCCAGCTTCTCCGCCAGTTTCTGCATCAGGTAATAAACCCTGCCTTTATTAACGCCAAGATCCCGATAACCATAGTGAGAGCGGCTTATGAGCGCAATACTGGATCGCCCCTCCGCGAGCGACATAAAACGTACAGTGATTGTGTCCGGAAAACCGATCAGTCTTGAGTAATGCACATATTCCTTTTGAATATCTTGACCATTCTCGCCGGTTAAACGTTCCGTCAAAAACTCGGTATTCGGCATGCTAAAGAAAATTTCTTCGAAATGTGCAATCAATTCAGTGACCGGCAGATCAAATTCCGGACTGATCATATGCGGGGTAAACTGGCATAACCCTTCAGGAGCCAAGACATAAATATTCGGTTTTCGCGGTTTGCGGTAGCTTTCAAAATCAATAACTGGTCGTCTTACATTTTTAAGCAAGTTTCTGAGCATGAAGGATTTCGCTTTTTATGTTCGTGCCTATATATAATGAGCTTATTCTTGACATATCTTGATAGCGGGCGGCAACAATAAAGAAAAAGAGGATCCGATGCTGAAAAGAGAAGATTTCACACCTGAGCGTGTTGACGAACTCATTGCTGAAGCACGCAAGCATGGGCCTTATGATGCGCTAACCCACGAGGAACGTGAACAAAACCGGCAATCCTTTCTGAAAGAGGTTAATGAGGATGGCCTTTGGGTTTTCGGATATGGATCTCTTTTATGGAACCCTGCCTTTCACTATTCTCATTCAGAGCCTGCCCGTCTTTATGGCTATCGACGCAGTTTTTGTCTTCATATGGCAATGGGGCGTGGTAGCGCAGAACTTCCCGGAATTATGCTGGCTCTTGATCACGGGGGATCCTGCAATGGCAGGGCCTTTTTCCTTCCTCCCAACCTGGTGGACAGCGAAACCCGTATTCTCTGGCTAAGAGAAATGCTGTCTGGTGCCTATAACCCCTGTCATTGTACTGTGGATATTAAAGGGGAGCGGACCCCGGCGATGACCTTTGTCGTTAATCGGTCACACAATCGGTATATAAAGAACCTCGACGAAGCGGAAAAACTGAAGCGACTGGCAACAGGTCAGGGATATCTTGGCAGTTGCAGGGAGTATTTGAATAACACAATCGCTCATCTTGACGAAATTAATGTCAAAGATCGCTATCTACATTCTCTTCAGATGAAGCTGGACCAGGCATACCCAGAAAAAAAATGACCCGGCACGAGGGGTGTGTGCCGGGATCATATCGGCTGATATCGAATCTCTTCAATATCAGAGGGGTACTAGGGTACTTGGTACTAATTAATCGGTACGAATACGCAACTAATTTACTCGGTACTAGGGTACTTGGTACTTAAACAAACTTCGGATATCGGGGGGGATATCCTGTCAATCAGCCTAATAACTGATCAACTGAAACGGAGTATCGGCATATTGGAACAAAAGATCAAGAACAAATGGAAAAAGAGCTGATTATTCAAAACAATAAGCGATTTAGTAATATACACTTATTGCTTAGTATTTTTATTTTTACCTGCCGTCATCTAAATATAATATATGTAATAAAATGATTTCTTTAGACAGGTTAAAAGTAACTTTTCTATTACATTAAAAACGAATCAATTTTCGAAAAATTATTTCGCTATATCTCTTTTCGCGCATCCCCCTTTTATCAATTACCGAAGGCAATAAGAAAACCCCGCTGCCAATGCAGCGGGGCTTTCCAGAACTTAATCTGTTAAGGTGTAATCTCTTAGGCCTGCTTACGACGGCGTGAAAGCCATCCAAGACCGAGCAGAGCACCGCCGAACAGCGCCATGGCTGGTGGAAGTGGAACTACAGAGATACGAACCTGAAGATCATCAAAGTCAGAGTCTCCGAAACCGTCACCGAACAGAGCGATAAATACTTTACCGTCGTTACCTTCAGGAACGAAAGCCATTGTCAAAGGATCATCAATGTTACCGTTGATGGCTTCTTTTGGACCGCTACCGCCGCCGCTTGTTGTGAATTTAAATGGCAGAAGACCTGTGATCAGATCTGGTGTCAAAGAAACAACAACTGAATCGCCAATGTTGAAACCGCTGTTAGCAGAAAGGATTGTTCCGCCGAGAGTTTCAATCGCACGGTTGTCGAATGTAGCTTCGTGACCGAGGAATTCAAATTTGATTGCAGATGCTTCAGACAGAACCAGACCTTCACCTGGACCGTTTGAGCTATCAAAAACAGTGATTGCATCACCAGCTGCCAGACCAGTTGCATTTACATCATAGTTACCTGGCAACACACCAGCGGAGCCACCAACCAGTGACAGAGATGCAGCTTGAGCCACACCTACCGCTGTCAGAGCAGCAATACCAACTGCTGCAGATATCATAAGCTTTTTAAGCATTTTTTTACCCCATAGTAATCGATTATCAAAAAACTGGTCACCTAATACCCAAGAAAGTTTCCAGTCACAGAATACCATCGCTTGAAACTTAACGTCCCTCTTGGCAAGGGATTAACGTTTTATTAAGGAATTGAATAAAGTTTGAGATAAATATTGTCAACCTTGCCTCTATGAAACTTCGGCGAAAAACACCATTTTTCACTAAATCATTGCAAAACAAGGCAAAAACAACGTTATCTTGTTAACTATATCCCCCTTTTTATAGTTAACAACCATACCGGTATGGTTAACAAAATATGTAGCTTTTCCCACAATGGGCCACTTTACCGAATCAAATGCAGTTTCACAGGGGGTTCGCGCTACCTGAAGGGGAGTATTTCGCTCTCTATACCCAAATATTTCATTCATCACACTCTTCTAATAAGAGTATAATATCCAGTTTTCAAAGCATAGCACAAGAATTCAGTTGATCCAGGAAACTGCTTTCTTATTCTTTTCTCAGAATATAAATATCCATTATCCAGCCATATCGAGCTTTTGCTTCTTGCCTTCTTGCGATAATTTCGTCAGATACGTCTTTTAGTTGGCCGTCGATACAGATTTCTTTATCCATGCCGACATAAGCTCCCCACCAGATGTGAACATTATCCTTATCGATATATTGAAAAGACTGTTCACCATCGAGCATGACCAGCAAGGTTCGGGTATCTTCCGGCCATCCCTTGTCCCGAAGTAATCGCCCAGTGGTTACCAGGAAAGATTCCCCGACCTCATTTATCGGAATGCCATGGGCTGCCGTCAGTCCCTGCATGGACGTTATACCTGGTACGACCGTAATTTTGAGACTGTCCTTCAGTGTGAGATTTGAAGCGATGCGAAGACTGCTATCATACAGGGAAGGGTCCCCCCAGATCAGCAATGCAACTTTTCCAATGCCCGTTGGCAGTGCGGTGCTGATTTCGTTCTGCCAGCATCCGGCAATGGCTTCATGCCATTTTTGTACCCGCTCGAAGTAATCTGAAATAGCAGGATCCCTCACCGGCAACAGGAATTCTCTTATTTCAGGTCCGTCAGGATCCGTGTGTTCCCTGATCATCTGCCGTCGGATTTCGGCAAGTTCATCCTTTTCTTTCCCTTTATGTGGGATAAGAAGAAGATCTACCTCTTTCATAACCTTAATAGCCTGGAGGGTCAGATGATCCGGATTTCCTGTTCCAATCCCGATTAGGAAAAGTTCCAACATGATGATCACTCAAAAAAGGCGGCCGTGATAAGCAGACCGCCTTTAAATTCTTTAGTCTCTCGATTTTCCTGCTCTAGGCGCCTTCATATAGACGAGGCGTGAACATGCCACCGTTTATTGTATTGCGTGCAGCCTTTGCAAGCGCCAGAACAGCGAGATCCGCAAGTGGCTCAATCAAAAGAACAACAATATAGGCGGCACCGAATGTAGAGACGCTTGTCAGCGTTTCCGCAGTAAATCCGGAACCATAAAAGGCCCAGAAGGCAACCCAGGCAACAATTCCGCCCTGATAGGCAGTGGACAGTGCCAGTGTTTGCTTATATGTCAAATCCACATAGGCTGTATCTGGAGCAATGAGGCGATTTGCCAGATACTGCAATCCAAACAAGGGAACCAGCAAGGTGGTCAGGTTCATGCCATATTGAGGAAGATCAAATGGTGCGAACAAAATGCCTTGCGCCAGTAACCCCAGCGCAAGACCGATCGCTGCAGGGGCTGCGCCCAAAATCAAAAACAATGTGGATCCCAGAATAAAATGCACCTCTGAAACACCCACTGGATAATGGGGGAGAACCTCGAAGAAAATGAACACAAGTGCGGTTGCTGCAACTGAGCGGCCTAGCAGGGAAAGAGGTCCTTGCCGCTTTAACGTGTCCCATGCCTGCTTTGCACAATAACCAACTGCTCCAGCAGCTGTAGCGTAACTCAGAAAGATCTTTGATCCCTCAACAATTCCAGGTTCAATATGCATATCATCCTCCCCGTCCACCCGACGGCCCTTTAAATATAAATTTGTGGCCGGTCTCCTGACTCATGATCGTTGCTTTATTCCCCTTCCCGGGTTGTCCCAGTGGCATGGAAAAAGCGATCATCTACAGTCGCGGGGGCGGTTGAGGCTTCAGGTGCCTAGCTTGGTCCACCCTGACCCCATTCCCGTTTCATTCCCAAACGCTTTGCGTTTTATGGAAACCACATCATGTAGTTCATGCGTATCAAGAAATTTCCAAGCACGCAAGTTGCGTATGAGATATTGGCGCCTCTATTCCTCTGAAAGGAGCCAGTTTCCTTTGATGACGTGAGGCAGGCCAGCTACGGCAAGAATAACGTTTCCTTCCATTTCAGCTATATTCTGGTGAAGGCGTCCGGCAATATCGCAATATTCTCTGGTAAAAGCGTCCATAGGAATAACGCCCATATTGGTTTCATTGCTCACCAATATTAAATGCTTGTTTCCGGTGTCTGCCTCTGTGAACGTTTGCAGGAATGTCAGGAAGCTTGATTGTTCCGCCGCTGCAATTTCCTTTTCTTTTTCGCACATCAGATTGCATATCCATAAAGTCAGGCAATCCACCAGGACAATATCCCTGTCCAGAAAAGCATCTTCAATGACCTTTGAAAGGTATAATGGTTCTTCGATTGTTTTCCAGTTTGCGGGTCTGGACTGCTTGTGATGCTCAATCCGCGCCAGCATTTCATCATCACCCGCTGTCGCGGTAGCAATATAGGCTACGTCCGCACTGAAGCTTGCTGCCAGCGTTTCTGCAAGCCGGCTTTTTCCGGATCTGGTACCACCAAGGAGGAAATGCAGTGCCATCTATCTTTTCTTCTCTCAAAAAAACCCTGATTTCTCTTGTAAAGGATATGCAGAAATCACAACAGTCTTTATAAAGGCGAGAGTGAATTTTGGTAATAGAGGGTTATATGTCTTTCGCAGAGTTAGTTGCTGCTATTCAGCCACTGGATAGGAAAGAAATTCAGGAAATTCAAAACAGGATTGATCTGAAAACCAAACCGCCGGGCTCTCTGGGCGCCCTTGAAGAACTGGCACTTTCCATCGCCCTGATACAAGATTCCGACACTCTTGAAATCCGCAAACCCTGCATGCTTGTTTTTGCAGGCGATCATGGCGTTGCAAAACATGGCGTAAGCATCGCCGGGAGTGAAGTCACTCAGCAGATGGTTCTGAATTTTCTGAACGGCGGTGCAGCTATCAACGCTTTTTGCAAAGCCAATTCCATGGAAATGAAGGTGATTGATGCGGGTATTAAATTTCCAGTAGACGATACACCGGATCTCATTTCCCAGTCCGCCGGCCTTGGGACAGACGACATTAGCGAGACATCGGCCATGTCCGAAGATCAGCTGGACCTTTGTCTGCAGCAAGGCGCAGAAATAGTGGAAAAGCAGATTACCGCCGGATCCAACCTTATCGGTTTTGGCGAAATGGGAATTGGCAACACAACAAGTGCTGCAGCCGTTGCCGGCACCCTGCTGACTCTCAAAGCTGAAGACATTGTCGGACGGGGAACCGGGATCGATGATGATCAGTTCGCCCTCAAAACCAGACTTGTGAATAAAGCGCTTAGCAGAGCTCAAGTGTCTCAGCCGAAAGATGCTCTCAAAGAACTGGGAGGTTTCGAAATCGCACAGATTTGTGGCGGCATTCTTGCTGCAGCAAAAAACAAAACAGCTGTTCTTATCGATGGTTTTATTGTAACCGCAGCCGCACTCGCTGCCTGTCGGATAGCTCCTGCTTGCCGGGATTATCTGCTTTTTGCCCATCATTCGATGGAAAATGGACATGCCAGACTGCTTGAAGAGTTAAAAGCCACACCATTACTTGATCTGGGTTTGCGTCTGGGTGAAGGAAGCGGCGCTGCCCTTGCCTTGCCTTTATTGCGATCTGCATGCGCTTTTTATAACGAGATGGCGACGTTTGAAAGCGCAAATGTCACTGTATAGATGATCTGGGTCATCAGTTGGGAAGGGGGCGAGTTTGAAACACCAATTTAATCTGTTTTTGATTGCCCTTACCTTTTTTAGCCGCATTCCTGTTCCCTGCAAAATCGATTTCAGGCCAGAGCTTCTGAACCAGGCCAATCGGTATTTTACATTGGTAGGATGGATACTCGGCGCTATTGTTGCCGCCATTTTCTATCTCGCCACTCTCCTTTTTGATCAAAATATTGCTGTCTTTTTAGCACTGGCTTTCAGCCTTTTACTGACCGGCGCGTTTCACGAAGACGGGCTTGCAGATACTTTTGATGGTTTTTACGGGGGCATGGATAAAGAAGCGAAGCTTCGTATCATGAAGGATAGCCGGCTCGGAACCTATGGTGCAGCGGCTCTCGTTTTTGCACTGCTGGGCAAGTGGCTCTTTTTAAGTGAAAGCGGCACGCCTCTTCTTGCCATGCTTGTCGCGTATCCGCTTTCACGATGTGTCGCATCAAGCTTCATATTCGATATGCCCTATAGTCAATCCAGTGATGGCAGCAAAAGCAAACCTTTGGCATCACAGCAAACGACAGCGGAGTTGCTTATCTCTCTTCTGACTGCGTTACCTGTTTTCTTGTTTCTCTCGTTCGAGATAGCCCTCATTCTCCTGCTGATCCTCGTTATTTTGCGGTTCGGTTTGAAATTCTGGATGAAAAAGCATATTGGAGGCTATTCAGGCGATACACTGGGCGCAACCCAGCAGATCAGTGAACTCACCATTTACGCCGTCCTGCTGGCAACGAGCTGACCCATGAATAACAATTGCTCCATTGTCATAGATCTTTTTCGTCACGGAAAAGTTGACGGACCGCCAGCACTTTACGGTCAAACTGATATTGCGTGCACACCGGATGGGCATTCAAGGTTACTGACCCATTTAAGCTCGTCGGCAGACACGGTGCCCGATATCGTTTTAACCTCTCCGCTGAAAAGATGTGCTTTTACGGCGAAGGTCTATACGGATCGCCATAGCATCCGGCAGGAAACGCTTCCCTTCCTTCAGGAAATGGATTTTGGAAAATGGGATGGCGTTCCATTTGACAGACTTACAGCAGAGCAGGAAAATCTTGAGAAATTCTGGAAAAACCCGGCGACCTTTCCTCCGCCCCAAGGAGAAACTCTCGATCAATTCAATGAGCGTGTAAATCGGTTCTGGTCCTGTCTTGAAACCTATTTACCAGCCACTAGAATAGCCGTAATTGCCCATGGAGGGGTTATTCGGATGCTGCTCGCCCAAGCGCTTAACCTGGATTATAAAAATCCAAGCCTTTTCACAGCTCTCAGTATTGATAATGCGAGTAAAAGCCGTGTCGAGCTTTTCCGGGATGGTTCATCAAATTTCTACAATGTGAAATTTATCAATCACGTTGTGAATGGCGAGAAAACACCATGACTGCAGCGCTCATGTTTCAGGGAACCGGATCTGATGTGGGAAAGTCTGTTTTGGTCGCTGGCATTTGCCGTGCCCTCACCAATAAAGGATACGCTGTCAGACCATTTAAACCGCAGAACATGTCCAATAATGCCGCGGTTACACCCGATGGCGGTGAAATCGGTCGAGCGCAGGCTTTGCAGGCACTCGCTTGTCGAACCGAGAGCTCTGTTCATATGAATCCGGTTCTTTTAAAACCGCAAGGCGGCGTTTCCCAGGTCATTGTCCAGGGGCAGGTTATCGGTGAAGGAGGAATGTCTTACTTCAGATCGGAAAAAGGCACATTGCTGAACAAGGTTCTGGAAAGTTATGACATTCTCAAAAAAGAAAGCGATTTTATTATTGTCGAAGGAGCCGGTAGTCCAGCCGAGGTTAATCTTAGAAAAGGTGATATCGCCAATATGGGTTTTGCTACCAAAGTAGACATCCCGACGCTTCTTATTGGTGATATTAATCGAGGGGGGGTTATCGCCTCTCTCGTAGGAACACACAATCTTCTCCCCTCAAATGAGCAAAAGCTGATCAAGGGCTATATCATCAACAAGTTCCGTGGAGATATCTCCCTTTTTGACAACGCCCATGACATTATCAAAGGTCATACAGGATGGTCCAGTTTCGGTGTCCTGCCCTTTCTGGAATGCGTCGGAAAACTTCCGGCTGAGGATGGTGTTGCCCTGGATCACGGCCAGGAACGAGGATCCAAAGAGCGGATCAGGATTGCTGTCCCCCGCCTTGCACATATTGCAAATTTTGATGATTTTGATCCTCTTCAGGCAGAAGAGGATGTCTATATAGACTTTATTCAGCCGGGCTCTCCGCTGCCTTTGGACGTCGATCTCATTATTATTCCAGGCAGCAAAGCTACAATCTCCGACCTTCTTTTCCTTCGTGAGCAGGGTTGGGATATTGATCTGAAAGCCTATGCGCGGCGGGGCGGCCAGATTGTCGGAATTTGCGGCGGTTATCAAATGCTGGGGCAATCGATAAGTGATCCGGAAGGTATCGAAGGATATGAGGGCCATTATGAAGGGCTCGGCCTTTTACAGATAACAACAACGTTAAGTCCGGAAAAAACCGTCAAGCTCTCTTCAGTGACGGATCATTTGTTCAGGACCCAAACATCAGGGTATGAAATTCACCTTGGAGTAACAGAACCAGTGACGGAGCATCTGACGCCATGGCAGACTGTCGATAATCGCGTCCTGGGCTATGCGTCAAAAACAGATCCGATCAGGGGAACATATCTGCATGGAATGTTTTCTGAGGATGAATTTCGCGCGAAATTCCTGAAGGAGTTTCGAGGAAACGAAACCTCTTCGGTTAATTACAGACAGTCGCTCGATAACAGTCTTAATGAACTTGCCGAGGAGATAGAAACATATCTTGATATGGATGCGATGATCGAACTGGCAAAAGGGACTGCCCTGTGATTCTGGACTGGCTTTTACTGGGCAATTTTTATGTCAGTCTAACGGCGATAATTTTGGCCATGATCATCGATGCATCCATTGGCTGGCCTAAAAGACTGTTCCGCATTCTCTCTCATCCGGTCGTCTGGATCGGCTGGATAATCTCTGCCCTGGAAAGAAACCTGAACAGGCCTGAATACTCAAATTCAAAAAGAAAACTCCTGGGGTTTTTCACCACTTTGATCCTGTGTAGCATCACTCTCGTCATTGCTGGCCTTCTTTTTTATTTCTTCTCTTTGCTGCCTTTGTCCTTTTTACTTTTTGCTCTTGCGACCTGGCCAATGCTGGCCATTCGCTCTCTTTATGATCACATCCATCAGATTGAAGTCCCGCTTCGATCAGGAGATATTAAACAAGCCCGGAAATTTGTCGGCTATATTGTAAGTCGTGATCCAAAGGAAATGGATGAAGCTGCGATTGCCCGTGCCTCTTTGGAAAGCCTTTCTGAAAACACTTCAGATGGGGTAATTGCCCCTTTATTCTGGGCTACTCTACTGGGGCTGCCAGGATTATATCTGTATAAAGCCGTCAACACCCTTGATTCCATGATCGGCTATAAAAACGAGAAATACCGGTATTTCGGATGGGCTTCAGCCCGGCTGGATGATTTTCTTAACCTGATACCCGCACGCCTTACAGCCCTGTTTATGGCAATTGTCTCTGCTGCTTTTTTCAAAACCATGACAACCACACTTATGGACGCTGGAAAACACCGTTCCCCCAATGCAGGATGGCCAGAAGCTGCTATGGCATCGGCACTTGATATTCGCCTTTCCGGTCCCAGAAGTTATGAGGGGGAAATGACAAATGATCCCTGGGTAAATGAAGGAGCGCCGGATCCCGATCGCAACAGTTTCTCAAAAGCCCTTCACCTTTACAAAAAAACGATCTGGCTTTCCGGTATTCTGCTTGTTTTTCTCTTGGTTCTTCTTCAGTTTGGGACGGTCTGATGGTTGATCATGGTGGCAATCTGGATCAGGCAATCCGTCAATTTGGGGGCCGATATGAGGACTGGCTGGATCTCTCCACCGGGATTAATCCTGTTCCCTACCCAATACCAAATATCTCATCCCGCGCCTGGACGGCGTTGCCAACGACATCAGAAAAAAGTCTCTTACATTCGGCCGTAAAACAGTCTTGGCATTGCAGTGGTGATGTTCTTTCCCTGACCGGCGCCCAGGCTGCCATTCAGCTGCTACCACAATTTGCTGAGCAAAAGGGGCTCTCCAATAGAAAGGTTACGATACTGGGGCCGACCTATAATGAATATGCCAATAGTTTTAAGCAGCAGGGGTGGCAGTTTGAGGAAAGTCAGATATTTGAGAAGCTTGCCGGTTCAACTGTTGCCATCCTTGTGAACCCGAACAATCCCGATGGAAAAACCTATGGAGAGGATGCCCTTCTTGACCTTCTGGAAACGGTTGATTTACTGATCATAGATGAGAGCTTTGTGGATAGCATGCCAGAGCTTTCCCTTTGCTCACAAAGTCACCGTGATAACCTGATTATCCTGAGATCTTTCGGAAAATTCTATGGCCTGGCGGGTTTGCGTCTCGGCTTTGTTATCGGTTCCGCAGAGAATATTCATATTTTTGAAAAGTTGGCGGGCCCCTGGCCAGTTTCAGGGGTGGCGCTTGCGATTGGCGCAAAAGCAATCAGGGACCACAAATGGAGTGAAGTAACACGCAATCGGCTTCAAAAGGAGACACAAAGACTGGATCAGCATTTTTTGTCCGCTCGCTGCGCACTTGTAGGCGGAACCCCTTTATTCCGTCTTTACAGTCATGAAGAAGCCTTGGATCTTCAAATCCATCTGGCAAAAGACCGGATCTGGTCCAGAATTTTTCCCTATTCAGAAAACTGGATCAGGCTGGGTCTCCCGGGAACTGAAAAAGACTGGTCGCGGCTGGAAAAATCCCTTGCAAGCTACGTTTGAATTAGAACTCCACTCCCTGCTGCGCTTTGATGCCTGAACGAAACGGATGCTTCACCTGCCCCATTTCTGTGACCAGATCGGCAATTTCAATCAATTTTTCATTGGCATGACGACCGGTCAAAACCACATGCGTCATATAGGGTTTTTCGGTTTGCAGAAATTCCACAACATCGTCAATGTTGATATAACCGTATTTCAGGGCAATATTCACTTCATCCAGCAAAACCATCTGAATTTCCGGATCAAGAATAAGATCTTTCGCCTTTTCCCAGGCTTTGGTTGCTGCGGCAATATCCCGTTCTTTATCCTGTGTCTCCCAGGTAAAACCTTCACCCATCGCATAAAAGCTGCATTTATCTGAAAAAGCTGTTTCGAGTAACGTTCTCTCCCCGGTTGACCAGGCTCCTTTGATAAACTGGATGACACCGCATGGCATGTCATGGGCAATCGCCCTGAAAATCATCCCAAAGGCAGATGAAGACTTCCCTTTTCCGTTACCGGTCAGAACAATGATCAGCCCTTTTTCTTCAGTCTTTTCTTCCATGATCCGATCACGGACTTCCTTTTTCTTCTGCATTTTGCGAGTGTGACGGGCATTTTCTGCAGTCGCTTTTGACGTGTCGGTCATTTAACTGTCCTTTGGTTTTATGGAAGAAATCAAATGAAAGAAGGTTCCGCTCGCTTTTCCCAAGACAGACCCTGTTTCCGGAAGAAGGGTATTATTCGCGTCAATGACGTCTGCCAACGGTTCGTCCGGCTGATCCAGAATTGTTGAATAATGAAACTCGTGTCCTTTAAGGGATGCCCCTTCAGCGAAGCCTGGGGAGGGTTTGAGCAATCTGGCCTGACGATAGCCCAGGTGCATCTTACGGTTGGCATAAGACGTCACCAATCCCAGCAATCCGGCCATTTGATGGGTATTTCCATCCTTGTCTACCAGCGCTTTTCCCATAGCCATATAGCCCCCGCATTCGCCGTGAACCGGATTCTGTTCCGCAAAGGCCCTGATCCGGGATTTAAAATTATCTGCCGCCGCGAGCTTGCCTGCATGCAATTCAGGATATCCCCCAGGAAGCCAGCAGATATCTGCATTTCTATCTGGTCCTTCATCCGCCAGAGGGGAAAAAGGTAAAATCTCAGCACCCGCATTGACCCACTGCTGCAGAATATGCGGATAGACAAAGGAAAAGGCCTCATCCCGAGCCAGCGCAATACGCTGCCCGGGCGGAATTATTCCAGCGTCTTCCTGAATGGAAACAGGCGTGGGTTTGCCTTTTGCACATTGCTGAATTCCATCAATATTCAGATGCTGCTCAACGAAATCCGCCATGTCATTAAGAATGCGGTCCAGATTCTGCTGTTCCTGTGCCTGGACGAGCCCGAGATGCCGCTCCGGCATTTCTATACCCGGGTTTCTGGGTAAAACACCAAGCACGTTGATCCCCATCTGCTCCATACCAACCCGCGCGAGGCGTTCATGGCGTTCACTGGCAACCTTGTTCAGAATGACACCTGCAAAGGGGAGATCGGGATCATAGGTTGCAAAACCCTTCGCTGTAGCGGCTGCCGATTGCGCCTGCCCGGAAACATCCAGAACAAGAACAACAGGCCAGCCGAAACGTTTGGCAATATCTGCGCTTGCCCCGTTTCCGCTTTCACCAATTTCAGAAACGCCGTCGAAAAGCCCCATAGAACCTTCTGCGAGGACCAGATCAGCATCATCCGCATGATGGCAAAGATAATTGAGAACGCCTTCCGACATCGCCCAGCTATCAAGATTGATACCCGACCTTCCGGTCGCTTTTTCATGAAAAGCAGGATCAATATAATCCGGCCCTGACTTGAAAGGCTGAACTTTAAGTCCTTTTCGGCTTAAGGATCTCGCAAGCCCCAACATGACAGTTGTCTTGCCGGTCCCAGAAGCCGGTGCCGTAATAAAAACACCTTTTGTCATCAGTTTTTCTCAATCTCTGCGGTTTCGGGAAATCGGGGAGAAGTTCCCCTTGGTCTGAAACGCCGGTCATAGTCATCTGCATAAAGACGACTATTTTCAAACCCTTCTTGCGCAAGACTAGGTCCTACAAGGATCAGGGCTGTCCGTCCTTTTTCTTCCCCCACAACATCAATAATGGTGGCGAGAGTACCCGTTTCTATCCGCTGATCTGGCCAGCTTGCCCGCCAGACAATAGCAACCGGACAGTCCTTGCCATAGAAGGGCATTAATCTCGAGGTGACCTCTTCCAGCATATGAACAGAGAGATGAATGGCGAGGGTAGCCCCGGTTTTGCCAAAGGCCTCCAGTGTTTCTTTTTCGGGCATAGCACTGGCACGGCCAGAGGTTCGTGTGAGCACAACCGACTGAGCAATCCCGGGGAGCGTCAACTCAATTCCAAGGGCAGCAGAAGCTGCTGAAAATGACGGCACCCCTGGTGTAATTTCATAAGGGATATTCTCTTCACGCAACCGCCGGAGCTGCTCTCCCATCGCTGACCATACTGTCAGATCACCGGAGTGAAGACGAGCCACATCCTGTCCCTTCTGATGCGCAGACTTGATCTCTTCGATGATGTCATCAAGTGACATCGGCGCTGTATTAATGATTTTCGCGTTCTTGGGGCAAAATTGCAAAATTTCTTCCGGAATGAGAGACCCCGCATAAAGGCAAACAGGGGAGCTTGAGATCAGCTTCTGCCCACGCAAAGTCAGTAAATCCGCAGCACCAGGACCCGCACCAATAAAGTGGACAGTCATTAATAGTCTCCCTGAGTAGCAGAAAAGTGAGCGACCGCAGCTGTTGCCAATCCATCAACAGAAACCTGACGTCCCCGATAAAGCTGCCCAAACGGTTCCTGGGCTGCGATTGCCACAGCTTCCGCGACAGAGCCCACACTAAATTTTTGTTCAATCAATTCCGATCGGGTATCCGTTTCAATGCCGTGCAGATTTTCCTTTTCCAGCAGGATAACCGGTATCCCCAGAAGCCGCGAAAACTCACTAAAGGCAGGGTGCATCGCTTTTTCGCCGAGTATTGAAATAGCGGAGACCGGTAAATCCTCGGAAACCTTGAGAAAAGCGTTTTGCAAAGATTCAATCGTTGCCGATTGTCTTAAACCGAAACCTACAATAAAGGTCATTTTGTCACCACCCATTGCGTAACAGGATTTGCACTCTGCCATCCTCTTTTCGGACCCAGAGGTTTCGTTTTGGCAATATCGATACGCATCAATTCCCCGCCTTTTTCCAAGGACCAGTGCTGCAACAAGGACTCACTTTCCAAGGTCACAGCATTCACAACCAAACGGCAATGTTTCGGCATCTTTACCCAGACCGCCTTCAAAAGATCCTCAGACAATCCTCCGCCGATAAAGACGGCATCAGGTTCAGGAAGATTCGAAAGAACAGCTTCTGTCTTTCCTTCCACAACAGTTAATCTGGAGGAAACCCCGAATTTTTCCGCATTGGCGATAATGTGGTCGATGCGGGACTTATCTTTCTCAACCGCAATCGACTTTGTCGAAGAGGTTGAAAGCAGCCATTCTATACCAATCGTTCCTGTGCCCGCCCCAAGGTCCCATATAGTTTCTCCTTTTCTTGGGGAGAGACTGGATAACGTAATAGCTCGGACAGCTCGTTTCGTCATCTGTCCGTCCGTTACAAACATGTCATCAGGCAAACCACTGCATTGCTGCATCCCTTTCGGACCGACAAGGGAAAGCGCTAAAGTCACAGGATATACGATAGAGGCAGTTTCAAGTTCTGACGCAGCAAGCTTCTCAACCTTTTCATAAGCCCCTCCCAGAGACTGCAGAACATAGAAACTACTCTCACCAAAAGCCTCTGCAGTAAGATAGGCAGCAATCTGCAGGATCTGCGCCTTGTCCCGCACAAGAAGAATGAGCTTCTCCCCATTCGAGAGTTCGGGAAAAATTTTCTCCTGCGGGGCAGCATGCAGTGCAAGGCAAACAGTTTCTTCCAGTTTCCATCCAAGCTTACCGGCGACGAGAGAAAAGCTCGAGGGAGAGGGATGGCAAACCCATTCCTCAGGGGACAAGTGTTTTGCAAGTGTTCCCCCAACCCCGTGCCAGAAGGGATTACCGGAGGCAAGCACAGCTACTTTTTGTCCCTTATTCTGCAGAACTTCCTGAACGGAAAAAGGAACCGGCCAGGCTTTATCTTTTTCACCGACATCGTCAAGCTCCAGTTGGCGCGGTGATCCAAAAACAATATCGGCATTTTCAAGAGCCTGCTTGCTTGCGTCTGAAAGTCCTTCAAGGCTATCTTCGCCCATACCAATGATATGAAGCCAGGGATCAGGCATGGGAAAAGTCCTTATTTTGGGCGGAACTACTGAAGCGAACAGATTTGCTGCCCTCGCTGCTGAACGCTTTGTTCCAGCACTTTATTCCTATGCCGGCCGCGTTAACACGCCGAAGCAACAACCTCTTCCGCTTCGCGTTGGCGGATTTGGTGGCGTGAAAGGCCTGACAGACTTTATCCTGCGCGAAGAAATCTGCGCCCTTATCGATGCAACCCACCCTTTCGCCGCTCAAATGAGCCGAAATGCCGTAGAAGCCTGCCAGCTTTCCGGCACTCCTCTTCTCGCCATAGAACGGCCGGCATGGAAGGAAATACCTACGGATAACTGGACGCATGTGCGGGATATGAAGCAAGCTGCCAATGCGCTTAGCGGCCTTAAGAAAAATGTCTTCCTCGCCATCGGGCGTCAGCAGATCGATTATTTTGTGAACCACCCGCAACATCGCTACCTGTTGCGCTTTGTGGACCAGCCGGAAACGGAAATTCCTTTTCCAGATTATAACCTGATCGTGGATCGCGGCCCTTTTGATTTGCAAGCCGACCTTGATCTTTTGCAGCGTTATGAAATCGATATTATCGTATCCAAGAACGCTGGCGGAACAGGAGCATTCACCAAAATCCAGGCGGCGCGCGAACTGGGCCTTTCCACCATCATGATTGATCGCCCTTCTCTTCCGGGCAGAGAGGCGGTGCCTGATGAGGGAAAGGCCTTGAACTGGCTTCATTCAACCTGCCCCTCTCTTTTTCCCAGAAATCTTGGTGTATAGATAAAAGAAGTGCCGTCAATGCTGCGGGTCTGGCTTGATCCAACAATAACCATTGTTCTCATATCTGCCATTTCCGCTGTTGCTTCCCGAACAGGAACAGTCGTCAACCTTTCTTCTTTTGTAGACACGGCGCGCGCAAAACTGATCAGCCGATCCTCACCTGCTCTTTCTCGTAAAATCTCTAGAATGCGTCCGAACTGATTTGGACGGGATTTAGAGCGCGGGTTGTAAAAGGCCATGGCGAAATCCGCTTCCAGAGCAAGTTCGACACGCCTTTCGATGACCGAGAAGGGCTTTAGATTATCAGAAAGATTAATTGCGCAGAAATCATGGCCGAGGGGTGCCCCTAACCGTGCAGAGGCAGCCAGCATTGCCGTAATACCGGGCAGGACACTGATACCAATCTGTTTCCATTCCGGTTTTCCATACTCCAAAGCTTCAAAAACGGCGGAAGCCATAGCGAAAACACCGGGATCACCAGACGAAACCACAACAACATGCGCACCTTTATGAGCAAGATCAAGCGCATGAGTGGCTCGTTCAACCTCCACCCGGTTGTCAGAAGCATGAAGCGTCAGGCCCGGCCGGATCTCCACTCGTCTGACATAAGTTTTATAGCCGACAATATCTGTCGCTTTTAGGAGCACGTCCTTTGCCTCTTGCGTCAGCAGGTTATCCTTTCCGGGGCCCAGCCCGACGATATTCAGGGACCCCCTATTCATTGCGGCCGCCGCCCCCGGCCATGAACCAGAATAATAGTGAAATAGGGTGCAGTATCCTTTGCATAGGAAGAAAGAGGCATGATTTCCTCCTTGGCCATTGTCCCATAGCTCACAATCCAGGCATCTGAAAACCGATTGCTCTCTCGCAGAGCCTGTTTGATTTTGGGAAGATTTCGCCCCGTTTTCATAACGACAAAGGCGTCAGTATTTTGCATTTCAACAGTGAGCCGCTCCTCGGGCAATGTTCCCATCAGAACCGTCAAAATGTCTTCTCCCCAGGTCATGGGTATTCCTGTGGCCGTCCAGCAGCCCGACATTCCTGTGATGCCGGGAACGACTTCAATATCAACCTGCTCCTTCAAGCGTATATAGAGATGCATGAAAGAGCCGTAGAAAAAAGGATCTCCTTCACACAGGACAATGATATCCTGTTCCTGTCTTTGGCATTGTTCCAACAGAAGCGCCGCTTTTTCTTTATAAAACTGCGCCAGGAGATCATTATACCCCTGATCCTTTACAGGTATTTCCGTTGTAACCGGGTATTCCATGGGAATTTCAGTAACATCAGGTGAAAGCATCCCCTCGACAATTTGCCGGGCTTGTCCTTTTCGTCCGGCTTTTCTGAAAAAGGCAATGATAGAGGCGTTGCGGATCAGCCGATCGGCGCGGACACTCATCAGTTCGGGATCCCCGGGTCCCAGGCCAACACAAATAATCTTGGACATCATACTTCCTTCTTGCTGGCCAGTGCATTAATCGCGGCAACGGTGATCGCTGACCCACCAAGTCGCCCGCGTACTGTCATGGCCGGGACAGGAAGTGCTTTCATAAGGGCATTTTTTGATTCAACCGCGCCGACAAAACCGACAGGGCAGCCAATGATTGCCGCGGGTTTCGGACAGTGCGGATCTTCCAGCATGTTAAGCAAATGAAAAAGAGCGGTTGGTGCATTTCCGATCGCCACCAGCGCTCCTTCGAGATGCGGTTTCCAGAGTTCAAGAGCTGCAGCAGAACGTGTATTTCCCATTTTTTTTGCGCGATCCGCGACCGTACTTTCATGAAGAGTGCAAATCACCTGATTGCCATGAGGAAGACGGGACCGGGTCACCCCTTCACTGACCATGCGCGCATCACATAAAACAGGAGCACCGCCCTGCAGCGCAGTGGTTGCACATTTTGCAAAACCTTCTGAAAATTCAATATGTTCTTCAAGTCCAACCATACCGCTTGCATGGATCATTCGAACAGCAACCGGCTCTTCAAGCTCGGAAAATCTGCCCAAAGAGGCTTCACTTCTAATAATCGAGAAGGATTGCCGGTAAATGGCAGCACCATCCGTCTCATACCTGTACATCAAACATCGCCTCTTTTATCTCGCCCAAACTTAATGTTTTTATAGATCCAGGATGCGGAAGAACCTTTTTCCGCAGGATCTGTCTTTTTTCCACTAACATATACTGAAACGCCATCGGTTTCAGAAACAACACTGAAATCAAAATTCTCTTTTTTTCCAGAACATTGCTTAATACAGCCACTTACCAGTAAATCTGCGTCTTTCGGCAAATCTGCCGCAAGTTCCCTCGCCAGGTTTCGCGTATCGAGCCGTGCCTGCGAACAGGCTGGCGCCCCTGTACAGGCTGCTATTCTGAGATGCGGATCTTCATTATCGAGAAGAATACCGGGAAGTTTCTTTTGCTGCAGACGCTCGAGCTCACAATCAAGCAGCAACAACTGTTTCCAGGGCGTCATTCTGACGCCGGAACAAAGCCGGGCAAGAGAGGCAAGAGTATTCGCCTCCAGTCGACCAAACTCGATGCCTGCCAAGACATCGTTTTTAATCCTGCCAACAGGAGGCTTTGAAGCGCTGCTTATCGGAGCTGAAAGTTCTGCTTGTTGGCGCTTAAAAATTTCCTTCTCGTCCAGATAACGCATCCGCAAGGACGGAAAGCCACTTTTATCGGCCTTGTTAAAAAGATCAGCGATACCAAGAATATCCTGTTCAAGCTGATCGAGGCTTGTTCTTTTCCCATGCTCACAGCCGTCAGGGCGAATAATCAGTTCCCCGTTTACAGTCCGTTCTATGCGGATATCCGCAGGATCCTCCGCCAGAAACCGTCTTTCACCGCAATCAAGCGCATATCCAAATTTGGGAGGGAGTGCCGTCAGGATCGGATGTTCCATTAAAAAAAGAGTTTTCAAACGAGTGAACAATTCCCCGGCTTCACTTGATTGCAGGAAGGGGGAGACAACAACATTTCGGCTATTTTCAACGGCAATCGTTGGATCTATAAGATCTAGGCTTTTCAACTCTTCAACCAGGGACGAGCAATTTTCTTCTCTCACACCCCGGATTTGCAGATTGGCGCGCGTCGAACAATCAATCAGGCCATTTCCATATTTTTCCGCAAGCGCAGCAATTTCAGCCATTTGAAAAGCCGACAAATAACCGAATTGAGGACGAATTCGAATGATCCACCCATCCCCGGACAGCATGGGTTTTAGAGCTCCAGGACACCAGCCTTTTTTAAGCGGCTCAGTCATTGACAGCCTCCGCCATTTTCGCCGCGATTGAATTACTCTTCGTCACCCAGAGGCCTGCGTCGATCAGTTTTTGAAAACAATCGATCATCGCGTCAAAAGCTTCAGGATTTTCTTGTTTCAGGAATTGGACGATCCGTTGATCCCCAATTGTTTTTTCAAAATAAAGATCAAAAAGATGCGAAGGAACGACATTCGCAAGATGGGAAAATGCGGCCATATGATCGAGTGTTGCCGCGATTTCAGCACCGCCGCGAAAACCATGCTTGAGCATACCCTCCAGCCAGCCATATTGACTGGCGCGCGAACGGACAACTCTTGCAACTTCCTCCTGCAGGGTTCGCGCGACCGGTCTGGAGGGAACCGTGTTGTCAATGTGATAAAGCGCCGGTTTTTTCTGGTCAGTATTCTGTCCGGTTAAATGCTGATGCGCCGCGGCAAACCCTGCTTCATGGGCCGCATAGTCGGCCGCAAGCAGTATATCCGTCTCAACAAGATCCTGACTATGGACAAAGGCATCTGCCTTTTTAACGATATCCTCCAGGATCTTGCGATCGATTTTCTGAAATTCGGGATCATCACCGGTTTGTCCGGTAATCCACTGGGAATTCTCCAACCAGCTTTGTGCGGCCTTTTCTCTCTCACTAGCGCTAAACTCAGATGGTTTCGTCTCCATCTGAACGCCGTAATGCCCGGGTTTTGGAGAAAGAACCCTTGGAATGTTATTCAGATAGGGGTTCTGATCCTGTTCTTCTTCCCGTTCAGCCAAGGCACGCGCTGCCGCATTGAAAAGGCTGGAGAGAGAGGAGAAAATATCCCGGAAAAGTCCGGACACGCGTAAAGTCACCTCAATACGCGGTCGCTCCAGCAGCATGAGCGGCAGGATCTCGAAGCCGGTTACGCGATCGCTGTCACTTGCCCAACTGGGCTGAACACCCGCGAGATGAAGAGCCATGGCAAATTCTTCACCAGCTGTTCGCATAGTCGCTGACCCCCAAAGATCAACAACCAGGCTTTTTGGATAATCGCCATGATCCTGTAGATGTCTTCGCACCAGTTCTTCTGCAAGTTTGACCCCCTGCGCATAAGCCGCCCGGGAAGGCACTGCTCTTGGGTCGGTGGAATAAAGATTTCGGCCTGTCGGCAAAATATCCTGATTTCCCCGAAAAGGAGAGCCTGACGGGCCAGCAGCAACACATTTACCATCCAGTGCTTTTAATACCCCGTCCAGTTCTTGCCGAGCGCAAGGGCCGGTGCCAAAGACATGAAGCCCATCACCATATTGGCTTTCCTTGATATCGCAGACAAATCGGTCAATTCGAACCAGAGCCTCCGCAGCGGAATGTCCCTCTTCAATACCAAGTTCCTTCTCGATATTGAGCATCTGAGCCTCGATCCGAATAGCCTCGACAAGGCGATCACGGCGATTGGGGTCAAGACCGTCAGCTGTTGAAAACTCATCCAGTAATCTCTCAAGCCGCATCATACCTTCCGGCAGATCGCTTTTTTTCATCTCTGGCGGTAAATGCCCCAAGGTGACAGCGCCGATACGTCTCTTGGCCTGGACTGCTTCACCCGGATCATTGACAATAAAGGGGTAAATAACAGGAAGCTTTCCGGTTAAAACCTCCGGCCAGCACTGCTCTGACAACGCGACAGACTTTCCAGGCAGCCATTCCAATGTGCCATGGGCACCAATATGAATGATGGCATCCACCTGATCCTGCAACCAAAGATAAAAAGCCGCATAGCTATGGCGCGGAACGCGGGATAAATCGTGATACTCATCCTCACGGGAGGTTCTTTGCCCCCGTTCAGGCTGGATGGCCAGAAGCGCATTTCCATTTTCTATGGCAGAAAACTGGAAACCATCATTTTGGTAGAGGCTATCAGTTTCAGGGACACCCCAGGCCTCGGCCAGATCCTGCCGCAACGAAGAGGGTAGCTCTTCCAGATGTTTTTTATAGTCGTTTAAAGAAAGAGACAGGGTTCCGTTTTTTAAAGCCTCTGCAAGACTATTCTGTGGTTTAACCTGATAGCCTTCTTTCTTCAAATGGATCAGCAAGGTTTCCAGTGATGCGATTGTATCCAGCCCAACAGCATGAGCCATTTGGTAGCCTTTACCGGGATAGGATGAGACAATGATCGCAATTTTTCGATCCTGAGCCGGTTTTTGGGCAAGATCTAACCATCCTAAAACCCGTTTGACGGTTCGCTCGATACTGTTTTCATTTGCTGCATGACGCAATCTTGTAAATTGCAGATCCTCATCCCAGGGCGCAGCTTCTTTAAAACTGCTAAGGCCGGCAAAAATACGACCATCGATTTCCGGCATGGCGACAAACATGGCAAGATCAGCAGGTGCGAGCCCTTTTGAGCTTTTCTCCCATTTTTTCTGTTCTGCCGATGAAAGAGCGATCTGAAAGACAGGCGCAGAAATGCTGTCAAAAGGAAGGGCCCCATCATCTGCGCGAGCGGAAAAAGCCGTCATATTGACGATGGCCTTCGGATCAAGCTCTGGAAGCTGTTTTTCAAGCCAGTTCACCGTCTTCTTGTTTTTCAGTGATCCAACAAACAGGCCATAGCTTGAATAGCCTGCTGCCCTGAATTTCCTGATCAGCCGGTCAACCGGCTCAAGATCTGCCGAGGTAATATAGGACCGGTAAAAACATACCAGAATAACGCCCTTGCTCTCCTCTGGAAAAGGAGACGACGCGTGACTTATCGGTCCCTGTTCAGGACAATAAAATCCGTGTTCATCAAGTAAGGCAGGTTTTTTCTCGAAAGCAGGTGCTGATTGATCAAACCCGGCCATAAACCGCAAGACCTGCTTTGCAGCGCTTTCCCCGCCCTGATCACACATCTCCTTGAGGAATTCCAGACTTTCGATATCGATCGTGGAAAGCGCATTTAACCGCTCATCTTTTCGCCCGTCAGCAGGCAGAACAGCGAGAGGGATGTTTTTACGGCGCGCGAGTTCATAAACGGCATTAATACCATATTGCCAATATTGCTCCCCCCCGATAAGCCGGACAAGAATGGCTTTTGCCTGCTCGAGGGTGTTTTCAAGATAAACATCAACGGAAAGCGGATGACGAAGGGCGGATAGATTGGCGAGCCGCAATGTTGGCAGCTTTTCCTTTGATCCATGCCAGGCTTTCGCAAAAGCACCAAGGTCGCTATCTGAAAAAGACAAGACAACAAGATCCGCGGGCTCCTGCCCCAGATCCTGTGCTATGTTCGTTTCTTCCAGACTGTGGCTTTCGCGAAAGACAATATGCATTCAGGCAATCCTAGCAGGCTTGCTTCAGAAAGGCTTCAACCGTTTGAGCTTCAAGATCATCATGCTCGGCAATAACCACAAGGCGCGTCTTGCGATCCTGATCGCCCCAAAGCTGGTCATACTGCGTCTGTACACGAGTATTCACCGCCTGCAACAACATGCGCATGGGCTTGCTTTGCACGGCAACATATCCCTTTACCCGCAGGATATTATGCTGCTCCGCAAGGGCCGAAACCGTTTCTTCAAGCTTCTCAGGATTTTCGATTTCCGGAAGCTCCACAATGATGGAGTTGAAATCGTCATGTTCATGATCATCATGGCCATCATGACAGGAAGGACGGTTTTCAAGATCAGCCTCCGCTTCTGCATTCAGGCCCAGAATAACCCGGGGATCGATCACTCCCTTTGCCATATCCAGGATCGGCAGAGGCCGCTTGGAAAGGTCTGTAATATACTCACGTGCCTCAGATTTCTGGGGATCAGAGGCCAGATCTGATTTTGAGAGCAGAACCAGATCCGCGCAGAAAACCTGATCGTTAAAGACCTCTTCGAGTGGTGTTTCATGATCAAGACTATCATCAGCAAGGCGCTGCGCTTCCACTTTTTCCGTATCTGGGGCAAAACGACCCTCGGCAACGGCTTCCGCATCTGCAACGGCGATAACACCATCTACCGTAATCCGGCTTCGAATAGCGGGCCAGCCAAAAGCTTTCAATAGAGGTTTTGGAAGAGCAAGACCGGAAGTCTCGATAATAATATGATCCGGTGTTTCCGGAAGCGCCATCAGGGTTTCAATGGTGGGGATGAAATCATCTGCAACCGTACAGCAGATACATCCGTTAGCCAGTTCAACAATATTTTCAAGCGGGCAGTTTTCATCAGCGCAGCTTTTCAGTATTTCACCATCAACCCCGACATCGCCAAATTCATTCACCAGAACAGCAAGGCGTTTGCCTTGCGGATTTTTCATCAGATGGCTGATCAAGGTTGTTTTACCGCTGCCGAGAAATCCCGTAATCACAGTTACAGGAATTTTTGCAAGGTCCGTCATAATTAATCACTCTCGTTTTCACTGTTTAATGCTTCAGGTAACGGTGGAATTCTGGAAAGAACCTGCTTTCTGAAAATCTCCGGTCTCTCCCGCCAGGGCACAAGACCATCATCACTTTTCTGATACGCTTCAATTCCCGAAAGTATGTCGTCTGCATGCACGTCCGGGTCCATATGACCATAGACGTAACTCCAGCGGTCTTTACCTGTTATTGCAATCGCGCAGCCATTTGAACAGGCTGAAAGACATTTGACAGGATTAAGCAGAACGCCTTCTGGAAGCGTTTTACGGGAGAGTTTTTCATACAAAAGATCACCCGGTCTCGGGTCCTGATCCGTCGGCGCATGATCTTCACTTGCGTCTAAGAGCCTCTCGCTTTTCCGGCAAGTCACACAAATATTTAAGGTAACATCCATTCCATCCACCCATTTTCAAAGAAAACGGGGAAGAACATGCAAACCGGAGAGGACCGGTGAGCCTGTTGTGGAACACCCCGTCCACGTACGACATATTCATGCTGGCAGGTCTCCCGGCTTCTAAATGCCTTTCTGGAAGGCGACGTCTTCCCTTCCCAGAATACTCCAGTGGTTACAAGACGCTCATTCAGCTTACGGTCGCGGGGGCGGCTGCTTTTGGCGGACTGGATAGTCGCCTGTTACATTCCCTTTTCATCCGGAGACAAATCCGGACACCAACATCACCTCGATAGCTTAGAAATCAGAGGACTGTCAAGGGAAGGACGGAGGGAACATGCCGCATTTTAGGGCTTCTCCAATCTTATTCACAATATCCTTTGATTTTTTGTGATCCTGTAACCGGTTTACAGCGTATCCATTGGTATAAGGAAAGAAAGAACTGCGTTCAGGAATTTAGCCGGGATCACATGAACCTTATCCTTGTTTTAGGAGACCAGCTCAACCGACAGATTTCCAGTCTTACAGACCTGGATCGCAGAAAAGATGTGGTCCTGATTTGCGAAGTTTGGGAAGAGGCAGAGTACACAAACCATCACAAGAAGAAACTCGCCTTTATTTTCTCTGCCATGCGTCACTTTGCGGACGAGCTACGCGCGCAAGGAATTACGGTTCGTTATACAAAACTGCAAAAAACAGAGAAAACCAGCTCCTTCAGAAGTGAAGTTGAAAAAGCAATCCGGGAATTAAAGCCTGAACGGATCGTTGTCACCGAACCTTCAGAATATTGCGTTCTTAATGACATAAAGTCCTGGGCTTTTGATCTTCCGATTGAAATACGGCCCGATACACGCTTTCTCATTTCAAAGGACGAGTTTTCCGGCTGGGCGAAGGGTCGCAAGCAATTGCGAATGGAATATTTTTACCGCGATGTCCGGCGGAAATATTCAATCCTGATGGAGGGGGACAATCCTGCTGGCGGGCAGTGGAATTTCGACAAGCAAAACCGTAATCCCTTGAAAGAGAAAACCAATATTCCAGCGCCTTATGTAGAAGCCCCTGATCGGATCACACTGGAAGTGATCGCCATGATTGATGAATATTTCGGGGGGAATTTTGGAGATTTACATCCTTTTTATTTTGCAGTGACCCGAGAGCAGGCCCTTAAAGCGCTGGACCAATTTGTTCTTGAGAGGCTCACAAATTTCGGTAGCTATCAGGATGCCATGCTGCAAAATGAACCCTGGCTCTATCATTCCCACCTGAGCTTTTATCTCAATTGTGGCCTTCTCCTCCCAGTTGACTGCATCAGAACCGCGGAAGAAGCGTATCGGTCTGGACAGGCCCCTCTTAATTCCGTGGAGGGGTTTATTCGTCAGATTGCCGGCTGGCGTGAATTTGTGCGCGGAATTTACTGGCTGACCATGCCTGCCTATGCGGATGCCAACTTCCTTGAGGCCTATCGTCCCCTCCCCTCTTTTTTCTGGACAGAAGACACACAGATGAACTGCTTGCGTCAGTGCATTAAAGAAACCAAAGAGAATGCTTATACCCATCACATCCAGCGTTTGATGGTTATCGGTAATTTCTCGCTTCTCGCGGCCCTTCATCCTGATGACGTCAATGACTGGTTTCTCAGCGTCTATGCCGATGCCTATCAGTGGGTGGAATTACCGAATGTCACCGGCATGATCCTCTTTGCAGATGGCGGCGTTCTTGCCTCCAAACCCTATGCAGCAAGCGGCGCCTATATCAATAGAATGTCCAATTATTGTAAGGGTTGCCGCTATAAGGTGACAAAGAAAAACGGTCCGGATGCCTGCCCCTTTAATTATCTTTACTGGAATTTCCTGATCCGAAATGACCAGAAACTCCGCTCCAATCCCCGATTGAGAATTGCCTACCAGAATCTGGATCGGATGTCAGAGGATAAAACTGATGCGGTAAAAGCGGATAGCCAACGTTTTTTCAATGCCCTCGAAAATGAAGAAAAAATCTGACCTTCCCACCAAGACATGCCCGGTCTGTACCCGCCCCTTCACGTGGCGCAAAAAATGGAAAAAGAACTGGGATGACGTGAAATATTGCTCGGTGAGGTGCAGGAAAAGCAAAAGTAAACTGCAGTAAGGCTCAACTGAAGCATTATATATTCAGGAAAAATGGCTGGGGTGGCAGGATTCGAACCTGCGCATGCCGATACCAAAAACCGGTGCCTTACCGCTTGGCTACACCCCAACAAGGAGC
>JAKSCD010000109.1 GCA_022360775.1 Sneathiellales bacterium
AGACTGGCCACCAGCGAGGAATTTGTCGTCCTCACCGATTGTCCCGGCTGCGTCACTCACCCCCGAAGGGCGTTCATAATCAAATGAATACATCTCTTATCTCCCTGCTCAGGCGTTCTGTGCGGCGCGCCATACTTTTTCAGGCGTTGCCGGCATATCAATTTCATGTCCCAATGCGTCGGTGATTGCGTTCATCAAGGCCGCAGGTGCTGCAATTGCACCGGCTTCACCGCAACCCTTCACACCCAGTGGATTGCTGGGGCAGGGGGTGTTGGTGGCTTCAACCTTGAAGTTTGGCAGATCATCAGCGCGGGGCATGCAGTAATCCATGTAGGAACCGGTCAAAAGCTGACCGCTATCATCGTCATAGACAACTCCTTCCAGAAGCGCCTGGCCGATACCCTGTGCAACACCACCATGAACCTGGCCTTCAACAATCATCGGGTTGATGATATTTCCAAAGTCATCTGCAGCAGCCCAGTCAACCACATCAACAATACCTGTATTGGGGTCAATCTCGACTTCAGCGATATGTGTCCCTGCAGGGAAGGTGAAATTAAGCGGATCATAGAACGCATTTTCAGCAAGGCCCGGCTCCAGATCTTCCGGATAGTTATGCGGCACATAAGCAGCAAAGGCAATTTCGCCGATGGTGAGCTGCTTATCGGTTCCGGCAATGGAGAAAACGCCGTGCTCATGCTCGATATCATCTGCGGAAGCTTCCATCAGATGAGCGGCAATCTTCTTGGCCTTCTCAACGACCTTGTCTGCGGCCTTGACGATGGCAGAACCCCCTACAGCCAGAGAGCGGGATCCGTAGGTTCCCATGCCGAACGGCACTTTGGTTGTATCACCATGAACCACTTCAACACTGTCAAAAGGAACACCAAGTTTGTCGGCGATCAATTGAGCAAAAGTTGTCTCATGACCCTGACCATGGCTGTGACTGCCGGTGAAGACTGTTACAGATCCGGTTGGATTGAAACGCACTTCTGCACTTTCCCAGAGACCAACACCAGCCCCGAGCGAGCCAACTGCTGCCGACGGTGCGATACCGCAGGCTTCAATATAGGCTGCGGAACCGATACCACGAAGCTTGCCATTGGCTTCTGACTTAGCCTTGCGGGCGGCAAAGCCTTCATAGTCAATCATACCCTTGGCGGTATTCATGGTGAGCGGATAGTCGCCTGAATCATATGTCATGATCACAGGTGTTTCATATGGATAGGCATCCGGCTGAATGAAGTTTTTCATCCGAAGATCCGTCGGATCCATATTCATGTCCCGTGCAGCCCGTTCCATCATACGTTCCACCACATAAGTGGCTTCCGGACGGCCGGCACCGCGATAGGCATCAACCGGTGTCGTATTGGTGAAGGCTGCCTGAACTTCCGCATAAATGCAGGGCATTTTATACTGGCCGTTCAAGAGGGTCGCATATAGATAGGTCGGCACAGCGGAGGCAAAAGTGGACAGATAGGCGCCCATATTCGCTTTCGTCGAAACCCGGAAACCCAGAATATGACCGTCCCCATCGAATGCCATCTCTGCATGGGTCGCATGATCACGACCATGAGCATCTGTCAGGAACGCTTCTGAACGATCGGCTGTCCATTTAATCGGACGCCCTACCTTTTTTGAGGCCCAAATGGTTGTGGTTTCTTCCGCATAGACAAAAATCTTGCTGCCAAAACCACCGCCAACATCCGGCGCGATAACCCGAAGCTTGTGTTCCGGAGCTACGGCCACAAATGCTGACAGGATCAGGCGCGCAACATGAGGGTTCTGACTGGTGGTATGCAGGGTGTATTCACCCGTTCCTGGATCATATTCACCAAGGGCAGCCCTGGGTTCCATCGGGTTTGGCGCAAGGCGGTTATTCACCAGATCCATTTTGGTGACATGGGCGGCATTGGCAAAAGCAGCATCTACAGCTTCTTTATCACCCAGTTCCCAGTCATAACACTGGTTGCCTGGGGCTTCTTCATGCACTTGAGGCGCACCCGCTGCCAAAGCTTTGCTGACATCTGTAACAGATTGAAGTTCTTCATAATCCACTTCAATCAGCTCTGCAGCATTTTTGGCTTCTGCGACACTTTCAGCAACCACAAAGGCAACCTGATCACCAACATGCTTGACTGTATCAACCGCAAGACATGGGTGAGGAGGGGCAACGTGCGGGCTGCCATCTTTACTGGTGATACCCCAACCGCAAATCAGACCACCGATACCGTCTGCGGCCATATCCGCACCGGTAAAGATGTCAACTACCCCGGGAGCTGCCTTGGCCGCGTCCAGGTTAATGCTCTTGATTTTTGCAAAAGCGTGGGGAGAGCGCAGGAAATATCCGTAAGTCTGTCCCAGCTTGTTGATATCATCCAGATAGTTACCGTTCCCGGTAATAAAACGTTGGTCTTCCTTTCTTTTAACGGAAGCACCGATACCATTTTCTACTGACATTGATCACCCTCCCATATTCTCCGATGCAGCTTTGACGGATTTGACAATATTGTGGTAGCCGGTACAGCGACAAATGTTGCCTTCCAGTTCCTCACGGATTGTCTCTTCACTTGGGTTCGGGTTGCGATTGACCAGATCAACCGCGCTCATGATCATGCCTGGAGTACAGAAACCGCATTGCAGACCATGATTTTCCTTAAAGGCTTCCTGCATGGGATGTAATTGATCACCATTTGCCAGACCTTCAATCGTTGTAACATCTGCACCATCTGCCTGAACAGCGAGCATTGTACAGGATTTTGCACTGCTGCCATTGACATGGACAGTACAGGCACCGCACTGGCTGGTATCGCAACCAACATGTGTGCCGGTAAGACGGAGATGTTCGCGTATGAACTGCACAAGAAGCGTATTCGGTTCGACATCAGCCGAAACACTTTTGCCGTTCACCGTCATCGTAACGGTCGTCATTTAACTTTCCTCCCTAGCTATGGACTTTGCCTGTTTTCAGGCGGGTACGTTTATACTTGTTACTTTCGCCCCTTAAGATTGGTCGAGAATTTTCTCTACCAGAAGTGTTGCGCTGTTTGACTAATTGGTCAAGAATAGAGCCGCACTTTTAATAACTCTGTCACCCGCCTTTAGTCAGCAGGTAGACAACGATCACCCCAAGAATGGCAAGGGGGACCAGAACAGAAGGGCGCATCCAGGACGGTTTGTCGTCTTCTTGTGATGAAGATGCTGTTTCTGATTTCGAGGCAGCGGGTTCTGATGTTGCCGCTTCTGCAGCAGCAGGTGTATCAGTTTCAGCCGCAACTGGCTCATCAATAACAGGCTCGTCAGTCTCATCAGAAGCGGGCTCACTCACCAGTTCGTTGAATTTTGCAAAAAACTCGGCAGCGAGCTTTTTAGCTGTACTGTCAATAAGGCGGGACCCGATTTGAGCCATTTTACCACCCACGGAGGCGTTGGCTGTATAGGTTAATAATGTTCCGCCATCCGCATCTTCGAGCTTGATATCGGCACCGCCTTTGCCAAAACCGGCCGCGCCTCCTTTGCCTTCACCGGTAATTGTATAGCCGTTTGGTGCGTCAATATTGCTTAAACTCACCTGGCCTTTAAAAGTTGCCTTAACCGGGCCGACCTTTACTTTTACCTTTGCCGCGAAGCTGTCGTCGCCTTCTTTCGTGACCTCTTCGCATCCGGGAATGGCCTGTCTTAGAATTTCAGGATCATTCAATGCTTCCCATACGGCTGCTCTCGGCGCGTTGATTAGTTCTTCGCCACTCATTTCCATGTGGATACCACAAACAACATAGTTGCCCTTTTTCTTCTAATGGGGATGAAAACTGATTAATCGTTTTCTTTTGCTTCTTTCCCTGATTTTACAACGCGCCAAGCATTAGGAAAGAGATTTTTTAACTGCGAGTCAATGAAGACGGTCCAAACAACTTGCGGAACTGTCTCGTTAGCGAGACAGTTCTCTTGAAATACTGCGATTGCGATCCAGCCCAAGTCGCTTCATACGGCGGTAAAGCGTTGCCCGCCCGATACCGAGAGCTTTGGCCGTTTCAGAGACATTTCCGTTTGTCCGGGTGAGGGCTTTGATGATTGCTGTTTTCTCACCTTTTTCAAAACCCTTCAGGCTGTCGTCCCTGGAAAAAATGTCGGTCGCCGCCATCGGTTGCAAAGGTCCTTGCAGGTTCCATTGGAAATATCTGCGTGCCGCCCGGGTTGCACCAATGATCACATCATCGGAATTGATGGCAAGCAGCATATTCTGCTCGGCCTGGCTGCCCCCGACTAGGGCGATACGGAAGCCGGAGAAAACGTCCATGAAATGGGCGACTTCAATCTGCATGGCAGTCTCAGCGGTCACTTTGCTAATCAATGCATTAAGATTATCGGTCTGGTCAAGGCGTGCTGAAGAGACATCAATGACGCCGATTGTTTCCCCGTTCGCCCCGTAAATCGGCGCATCAATACAGCTCATACCGATATTTTTCGGGAAAAAATGCTGATCTCTGTGGATGATGACTTTTCGGTCCTCTACGAGGCAGGTCCCAACACCATTGGTCCCTTCATATTCCTCACTCCAGTTTGCGCCTTGCAATAACCCCCATTCCGTAAAGGTATGCAGATCTGCATCACGGCATCGCTGGTCAATGACAATACCATCCTGATCCGTCAGAAAGACCCCGCAACCGGAGGAGCCCACGAGCTGAAAAAGATGATCCATCTTTGGCGAGGTTACTTGTAAAAGCCGTTCAGCCGTCTCAATCCTCGAAGCCAGTTCTGTTTCAGTTACCACAAACTGTTCCGGCTGCCGCGCTGGATCCAGGCCATGTTTTTTGTAGGATCGGTTCCAGGAGGCAGAAATACTGTCATACACAGCTGAATGCGGTGAATTAACAGTTTCTATGACGCGGTCTGAGTGGTTCATAATAAAATTATAAGAAGACTGTCATTTTTGTCACCATCTTTCTCATTCGGGGCCTTTGCCGTTCAGGACTGCGAACTTGAAGCAGAATAGAACTTCTGAAAGAAGAAAATTCCGGATGTAAAAAGGAAAAGAAAACAGATCCAGGGAAGGAGATGGTGGGGATTTACTACTAACCAGAAAAGACTGAGATCACCGGATGTCAGCCATGGGTTTCGCAAGGCATAAATCATTTCACAAAGGCCGGTAAACCCAATGATTGTACCAAGAACGGAGAAGGTGAGAAAACCATAATGCTTGAGCTTTCCGGATAACTCACCAGAGCGGAATTTTACAAGGAGAGAGGTTGCAATGCCGGCAAGACCATGAGGGGCAAAGAGAACAAGAGACAGAAAAACCAGGCTTGCATAAAGGTTCCAGATATCGGTCAAATCCCGAAAGCCTGAAAAAAGCAGGGTAAGAAGGATCGCCCCTATCGGTGGGCCCCAGAAAGTACCGATCCCGCCAATAAAGACCATTTGCAGGATCAGCCAGGATTGTTGCAATCGGATAAGCTCGACAGTGACAAATTCATAGGTCAGCGCAAAGAGGGCTCCTGCGATCCCTGCCATAAAACCGGAGAGGCAAAAGGTGATATATTTCAGCTTGTGCTGGCTATAGCCTATATATTCCACCCGTTCCTCATTCTGACCTGCAGCTTTTGTGAGCTTTCCAAGGGGGCTGGCATTGAAAAAGGCGGCGCCTAGCAGGCAGATAAGCACCCAGGTCCACACCACATAGGAAACCTGAATATCCGATTGAAAATCAAATCCGAAAAATGTCGGGATCTCTGTTCTGTCGATACTACCACCATAAAAGCGACCAAAAACAGAAGTGGATGCCAGGACCAGCTCTGCCATCGCAAAGCTTAACATGGCAAAAATCAGGCCCCCGCGTTTTGTTGTGAAACTGCCCAGGATAATTGCACCCAGCAGTCCTGCGAAACCTCCAAGCAATGGAATAAAGGGAAGCGTTATTATGCTTTCATCGGCTGACAGGGCGAGAATGACACGGACAGTAAAGAACCCGCCAAAGCCGTAATAGGCCGCATGACCAAGAGAGAGAAGCCCGGTATTGCCAATCAGCAGGTTATAGGAGATTGCCAGAATAACGGCTATCCCCATTTGATTGAATGAAAGAACAGAAGCCGGATTGCCAAGAAGGGGCGGCGTTATATAGGCGATAGCGGCAATACTGAGGAAAAGACTCAGATTAAGACGAGAACAGGTGGCAAACATAGATCTGAATTTCCATCGTTTTCCGATGATTGTTGTTATTAAACGGTCCGGCTTTTTCGATTATAGCGCAGACCGTTTGTTCTAAAAACCCGGATCAGGGCCTGAATTTCAGTTTGGAGTTTAATTTGTCCCGCTTATCCAGCCACCAGCCGAATTCCGGCTTCCAGAGCTGATAGTCGTCATCAAGACCTAACTCTTTTGCCGCATTAAGCGGCCAGTTAGGGTCTGCAAGTAATTCTCTTGCAAGGGCTATAAAATCTGCTTTTCCGCTTGAAATGATGTCTTCTGCATAAGCGGCATCCCAGACAAAACCAACACCGGTAGTTGCTATATCCACCTTTTTCCGGACTTCTTCAGCAAACTGGATCTGAAATCCTTGTTCGATTGTCATACGGCGGGGGCGCTCTCTGCCGCCGACACCCCCGGAGGAGCAATCAACCATATCGACACCTGCTGACTTCAGTCTTTCTGCTAGGATTAGTGTGTCGTCAATTTCCCAGCCCCCATCAATCCAGTCGGTTGCGGAAAGTCTGAAGGAAAGCGGTTTGCTTGCTGGCCAGTTTGCACGAATGGCCTCAGCAACCTCTATGAGAAGGCGGCAACGATTTTCAAGGCTGCCCCCATAGGCATCTGTACGTTGATTGGCGATTGGGGAATAGAATTGATGCAGCAGAAATCCGTGCGCTGCGTAGACTTCAATAATCTCAAATCCGGCATCATCCGACCGCCTTGCCGCTTCACCGAAGGCCTGAATAACGTCCTGAATATCTGAAAGGGACATCTCGCGTGGTTCAGGCCACCCATCTGCATAGGGCAGGGAAGAGGGGCCAATCGCTTCCCAGGGATGTTCGTTTCTTAGCCGAGTGTCATCTTCGTCGATGGGAGTTTCGCCGTGCCAGGGGCGCCGTTCACTCGCTTTACGTCCAGCATGAGCCAGTTGAATACCGGGAATACTGCCTTCTGCTTTCAGAAATTCTGTTATCTGTTTTAAACCCGCAATCTGCTCGTCTTTCCAGATCCCGAGATCGCCTGCTGTCCTGCGGCCCCTGTCTTCGACCGCAGTTGCCTCACAGAAAACCGTACCGGCTCCTCCCATAGCAAAACGGCCCAGATGAACCAGATGCCAGTCATTGGTGAAGCCATCTTTTGCACGATACTGGCTCATGGGAGAGACGACAACACGATTGGGAAAAGTGATATCCCGTAAAGTAAAAGGGGAAAAGAGTGACATAAAACCTCGCCGATATCGGCTTTAAAAGCCTTTATTGTTGTTTTACGCCCCTTAAGTGACTCTCCTCTAGCATGAGGAGAGCCGTTGGTCATTTGTTAAATTGCCTTGGACGGCCAGGTTTTCAATTTCTCGCGATATTGTGAAATATGTATTCTGGTCTTTTGGCAGTGAAATCAGTCTAACGCTCTTGAAATGCCAGTCGAATACCAAGGGCACAATAAATGCCCCCAACTACTTTACCTTGCCATTTCATAATTGTCGGATTTCGTTGCAGGAATGCACCAAGCCCCCCAGCGGTAAAAGCAAAGACAAGAGTACTGAGAAATCCAATGAAGGCGAAAACAACGCCAAGCGTTGTGAGTTGGAGGAAAACATACCCGTTTTCCGGCTGAACGAATTGGGGTAAAAACGCTAAAAAGAAAAGCGCGGTCTTCGGGTTAAGAACCTCGGCAAGAATAGCCTGCTTAAACGCTTGCGGAGCAGAAATTCTGGTTTTTCCCTGAGTGAGCGTTTCCGGATTTTTTTCCAGAATTGCCTTAATACCAATATAGATTAGATATCCGGCACCCAGATACTTAATGATACTGAAAAGAGTTGCCGATGCAGCAATCACGGCAGAGATACCGATAACAGCCATAAAGGTATGAATAATATCGCCTGCTGTGATCCCAGCACCTGTGGCGATGCCAACTTTAGTACCGGAAGTGCTTGCACGGGCGACCGTTAGAAGAGTTGCCGGGCCTGGAATAAAAACAAAACCCAAAACAATAAGAGAGTAGGTCATCAAAGTTGCAAAATCGACCAATTTGAAGTCCTTTCGGTGAACAAAGGTGTTATCCGGTGGGATGGATTTTAAACAGCGACTTTAAAAAACGCTGTATTGAACGAGATGAGTTTGTATTTCCCTACTATCACAAATTTTAAAGAACAGAAATAGTTACTCTTCGTTTGCCTGATTGCTCATGGATACAGAAAAACCTCTTCTTTTAGGAGGATACTACGGTCCTTCCGAAATTAAGATCGGATTAACCATTTTTGGCTATCTTCATGGCAATGTGTAAAAAAGGGATTTTCCATGCGTCCGGCCATTCGTTCCACATTTGATATTGTCGCCTGGTTTGAAGAAAAAAGTGAAGCTGCGGGTTCTGCTCTCAAACCCAATATCCTGATGCAAATGCTCTATGTCTCCCAGGCACTGTATGCCAGTGAACATAACAAGGCGAAACTGATGCCGGCAACGTTTCTGGCAACAGATGCAGGACCGATCGAACCGGATCTGTTTTTGGCGCTGGAACAGGGAATTTCTGTAGCCGATGCAGTCTCCCCTTCAGATCACGTGGAAGAAATCCTGACCGCTGTCTGGGATGTTTTTGGTAATGCGGAACCGGAAATCGTTAAGGCGGCCCTCTCGAAGGATGGTGCAATCAAGGCTGCCATCAAGCGGGGGCGGAATTCCGAAATCCTGATTGAAGATATGGCGAGCGCCTATCCCGGTGGTGTCTCTGCCCTTAAAGGACATAGCCAGGTCAGTCAGTTTCCGGATGGATCCCCCTTCAAGGTCAAGCATTCCAATCTTGATGCAGCACCTACAGCCAATCAGGAAGTGCGCTTTACTGCTGACGGTCGTTCGGTCACTCGCTGGATGCCGAAAAAACGGATAAAGTCTTCAGACCTTCACTAGGATTTTTTGCCAAACCTTTCTCTGAGTTCCTTGCAATAATCCTTTTCCTCAACAGATCCTGTGATCCAAACCGTATCATATTGCGGAAAAGGATCGTTGAGGGTTTCTTCATTTCGATCTTCTATCAATCCAATAACCTGAATACTTGCTGATGGGGCTTGCCTAGCAAGATAGAAGGGAACACCACGATCTTTTCTCACATGCCCGTTTCCGGCAATTAAAATGGCTTTTCTATCATCAGCTTTTTGTGCAAGCGTCTTGGCGAAAAGTGCATCTTTACCCATTTGAATACTAACCATTAACGGGATCATCTCATCAGGCAGAAGGTTACAATGTCCTTCAACAATATCGCGGCGAAGACCTGTTTTCATCGCATCCGGTACATTTTTGACCTTGGACGCAAGTTGAGTGAGTTTCGAAAGATCATCTTTCCGGCCGACGGACCCTGCAAGAATTTTCCCTTGCTTGGCGTTTACTGCCCGAAATAAAGGTCCGTAAAAATTCCAGCTGCCCCAACCAGATTTTTCCCAGTCCAATCTCGCAGGAAGTTCTTCATAGGAAATCCCGTTTTCCTGAAACTGATCAATAATCGGTTGCTGCTTGCTTTTCAGCATTTCAAAAACAACAATATCGCCTTCATTGACAAGTTTCTCAAGCAACGCCTGCTGAACTTTGTGATGTTCAGCATTGTCGTGTTTTTCACCGATCAGAATATAGTCAACATCTTTTAACTGCTGAATGATCTTGCCATTTTCCAGTGCTACTTTTGCATTGGCGACCTCATCTCCGTAAGGCGCAATCAGCCGATCACTTGGGGCGCAGGCGACCAGGCCAAGGCATAGAAAAATCCCAAGATACTTCTTCATGGAAGGCTCCCGTCAAAGATAGGCAAGAAGGACAATAATTCCGAATATGGCAAGGATTGCAGAAACAGCAACACCTGAAGAGACGGTTCTGGACATGGCCTGCCCCTCACCATGACTTGCTGATGCCTGATCAATTGCCCATCTGATCACAGTTTTCGCAGTGTTCAGAAGCCAGTCATAGATCACGCCGATCAAACCACCCAGCCAGATCAGGAAGGCTTTACCAGGCTTGCGATAGAACCAGTCGAAGTCAAGGGTGCGGCTATCGGTTATCGCAGGATACACACCCAAACGATTGGCAAGGAAAAAGCCGAGGGCTGCAAAGAAGACCATCTGTAGCTGCGTCACTACATGGCTTGCCGTATATACTTCATACTCGA
>JAKSCD010000428.1 GCA_022360775.1 Sneathiellales bacterium
CGATCAAGTTCCATAAACTGGCCTCGACAAATTCAGAGGTTGAGCAGATCGTGATGGATTTGCTGGATCATGTCGGGCTCGGGGCTCAGGCAGCGCTTCGCTTCCCCCATGAATTCTCAGGCGGTCAGCGTCAGCGTATTTCGATTGCCCGTGCACTTGCTACCCGTCCACGTTTCCTGATCTGTGACGAGCCGACCTCGGCGCTTGATGTTTCTATTCAGGCTCAGATCCTCAACCTTTTGAAAGATCTTCAGGAAGAGCTGGGACTAACCATGCTGTTCATCAGTCATGACCTTCCGGTGATCCGTCAGATGTGTGATCGGGTTGGCGTGATGAAGATGGGTGAACTGGTTGAGGTTGCGGAAACTGAAGCTTTGTTTAAGAGCCCAGAGGCCCCTTATTCCAAGGAACTGCTGTCTCTCATGCCGAAACTCGACAAGTTGTCTCATAAAGGACTGGAAGTCGAAAACGCGTGATCCTGGGATGGAAGAACGCATAAAAAAGGGGCTGCGGTCCCTTTTTTTGTGTCTTTTTCCCGGTTAGGCTTTATGAAAGCATAGAGGGGAAAAAATGAAAATTGCATCTTGTATTGGATTAAGTCTACTCGTTTTTTGCGCTACTGCATTTGCCCAACAGCATCCGGAACCGCGTTATCACCGGGCAAATGAAGCTAAAAAGCTTGAACTGAGGACCGCCACACAGGAACCAATCGCTGAAAACCGTATCTCGGTTTCCGTTCAGGGAAATCAGCGCCTTATCAAAGCAAACAGTATTGCCAGGCATAAAACCGGACGTTTTCCGGGTCAGGGCAATCCAAATTTTATTTCAGAGCAATCCATCACTTTTGCGCTTCCTTTAACTCCGGAAAAAAACAGTCGGCCTCGCTATTATCAACTGGGAACATTTGGTATCGGCGTGAACGGGGTCCTTTTTGAACCTCAGGCTGCGGAATGGTATCACGGTGTCCGCGGATCAGAATGGCAATATGATGCACTGGGCGGGGCTCTTGCACTCGGGTTTGATACACATCATGCGCATGTTCAGCCGAATGGCACCTATCATTATCATGGCTTGCCAACAGGCTTGATGAACAAACTTTCTGTAAGATCAGATCGACATTCGCCGCTTATTGGTTGGGCGATGGATGGTTTTCCTGTTTATGCGCTGTTCGGCGAGGACGAGAGCGGTAAAATCCGGGAAATGAAGTCCAGCTACCGCCTTAAAAAAGGGACGCGGCCTTCAGGTGGAAATAGTCCGGGCGGAAGCTTTGATGGGGCATTTGTTGCAGACTGGGAATATGTCCCGGGGGCAGGGGATCTGGATGAATGTAACGGGCGTTCTGTAAAAACCAGGGAATTTCCGAACGGTACTTACGCTTATTTTCTGACAGGGAATTTTCCGGTTATCCCGCGCTGCTTCTATGGATTTGCAATTGCTGAAGCCTTTGGCCCGGGCGGCCGTAATGGCCGGCAGGACAGCCGCGCCTCGCGGGAGCAGAGACTGGAAAGGGCAGCAAGAGAGCTTGGGATCAGTGCCGGGACATTACGCCGGGCGCTTGGCCCGCCACCCCCTGATTTCAGGAGAGCGGCACAGTCACTGGGGGTGAGTGAGGAGAAGCTGAAACGTCTCCTGCGTCCTTAAATAGAGGGCATCTGAAAATCGGGTACAATCCCGCTTGATGAAATGCAATCCGCGGGGTCCAGATCTCGCAAGACACCATGAGCGGTGACGAGTGCTGTTTGCAGGCCTGCGGCTTTGCCCCCTAAAATATCGGTATGCAGGGTATCTCCAATCATCAGCATTCTATCAGTTGCAACAGGCGTGATCAGCCGTTCCTTTAGCAGATCAAAGGCATTTCCATAAGGCTTGCCAAAAAACAGAGGGGAGAGCTTTAGTTGATCCGCCAGATCATGGGCATAGACACCAGGTTCAAAAGTGATTGCATCTTCGCGCGGCGCAGCAAGATCAGGATTGGCAATCAGGAGAGGTTTCCCGCTTTTCTCAAGATGCGACTGTAAAATGGACTGATGTTGTTCCGACCATCCTGCACTGCTTAGGAAAATATACCCATCACAAGGTTGCGATTTCGCTCCTGTGTATTGATGCGTTTTCACCGGAAGATCCTGAACATTAAAATCCTTTTCGGAGATAACGGCCCAATTCATTTCAGGATCAAAGTTTTCCAGGGCTTTGATCAGGACTTCCCGGCTGGAAATAATTTCCGGCAATTTAAAGTCAAAGCCAAGCCTGTCATATTTTTCTTCAAGCCGGTCGAGCGGGATACTTGCAGCATTTGTTAAAATATAAACATGCTTGTTCCTTGCCCGTAACTGTCGGATGCGGTCGACTGCTCCTGGAATTGGTGAGGATCCAACATTTAGAACACCAAAAGAATCAAACACAAAAACATCAAATTGATCGATAAGAGAGCCAAGGTCAGGGACAATTTGTGTCGCTTTTGGAAAAGTTGAGGAGGGCAATCGATTGCGAACCTGTTGGTAGCGGTTAAAAACCCACTCTGTGTTAATTGTTTGTCTCATATGGCCTAATCTGGACGAATTTAAGAAATAGCGGCAGCTTCCATTGAAGGATGTCTTCTGTTGCGGACGTTAAATGAAAAATATTCAGAAATACAGTCTGTTCGCTGGAATTTTTCCGTATTGTGAAGTTGTCAAAAAATTGTAACATTAGGTCAAAGAGGGGAAGAGACCTGTTCTACTGACAGGCGGTTTTCACCCATAAAAAAATCTGGAATTATTCCGAAACTTGGAGGAAATAATGAAAACAATCTTTGGTGCTTTGGCTGCTGTTGTCATAATGGGGTTGAGCTCGCCAGCTCATGCAGAAGACTGTCATCGCGGCACACTTGATAAGCAGTATTGTGATCGCAATTTTGACCTTGTTGCAGATCTTCCTCTGGACAAATCCAAATGGGCTGACCCAGATACTATCATCTTCTCATACACGCCTGTTGAAGACCCTGCTGTTTATGCGAAAGTATGGGACGGTTTCATCAAGCATATGTCTGAAGTAACAGGTAAAAAAGTTGCTTTCTTCCCGGTTCAGTCTTACGCAGCGCAATATGAAGCCATGCGTTCCGGTCGCCTCCACATTGCAGGCGTAAATACTGGGGGTAATCCGGTTGCGGTTTCCTGTGCAGGTATGGTTCCTTTTGCCATGATGGCCTCCGAAGACGGATCTTACGGCTACGAAATGGAAATTATCGTTCCTGCAAAGAGCACCCTTGGCTCCGCTGCTGATCTTAAAGGTAAAACACTGGCTTTCACATCACCAACATCCAATTCCGGTTTTAAAGCCCCTTCAGCAATCCTGAAAAGCAGCTTTAGCCTGGAAGCCGAAAAAGACTTTAAAACGACTTTCTCCGGTAAACATGACAACTCCATTCTTGGTGTTTCAAACGGGGATTATGAAGCTGCTGCTGTCGCAAACTCCGTTCTTAAACGCATGATTGATCGCAAGGCAATTGATCCGGCTTCTGTCAAGACAATCTATAAATCCCAGACATTCCCGACAACAGGTTATGGTCATGCTCATAATCTGCATCCGGAACTGGTTGCCAAGGTGAAAGAAGCCTTCTTCACCTTTAACTGGGAAGGTTCTGAACTTCAGAAAGAGTTTAAGAAAGAAGCTCGCTTCATCGGTATCAATCATAAAAGCGACTGGGCAGTTATCCGCCAGATCGATGCAGCAAATGGTGTGACTTACGACTGTAAGTAACAGCCAGAGTAAAAACAGGATCGTGCGCGGCCCCGGCATCGGGTGCAGTCTGGGCCTCGCGCGATTTTTTTGTATTCTTGAGGAATGCTTTTCGAATGTTAAAACTTACTGACTTATGCAAACGCTACCCAACCGGCGATGAAGCACTTAAAAAAGTGTCTCTGGAAATTCCGAACGGGCAGGCTGTCGCATTAATTGGGCCATCCGGTGCAGGTAAATCAACGCTGATCCGTTGTGTCAACCGACTGGTTGAACCGACAAGTGGCAGTGTTCAGCTCAACGATGTTGAACTGACCACATTATCATCTGGAAAGTTACGGGCACAACGCCGCAGTATTGGAATGATTTTTCAAGAATATGCGTTGGTCGAACGGCTGACGGTTATGGAAAATGTTCTGTCAGGCCGCCTTGGTTATGTCGGTTTCTGGAAAAGCTGGCTTCGCCGTTATCCTGGCGAGGATATTAAAGAGGCTTTTCGGTTACTCGACCGTGTCGGCATCATGCATATGGCGGACAAGCGGGCAGATGAACTTTCTGGCGGTCAGCGTCAGCGTGTTGGTATTGCCCGTGCCCTCATTCAAAATCCGGAATTGCTTCTGATTGACGAACCGACAGCAAGTCTTGATCCGAAAACATCACGCGAGATAATGCGACTGATCCGTGAGCTGTGCCAGGAGCGTAATCTGGCGGCGATCATCAATATCCATGATGTGATGCTGGCGCAGATGTTTGCTGAGCGGGTTGTCGGCTTACGTTTCGGGGAAATCGTCTATGACGGACCGCCTGATGGTCTTACACCGGATGTTTTGACCGAGATTTACGGGGAGGAAGACTGGGAGGCGACAATCGAGACTGTCGAAAATGAAGATGTAGAGACTGCAGATGCAGTCGATCACGCAACTTAGGCGGTCCTGAAATGTCAGATGCTGTTACGCCAAAAAATTATCCGTCTATATGGAAGAAACCGCCGCTGATCAAACGCGGTTGGCTGCGCTGGTCCCTGTGGTTCGGTGCCGCGATCTATCTCGCCATTGGCTTTGGAACATTGGAGGTCGATTGGCAAAGGGTCAGTGAAGGTATTCCGCGTGGACAGCGGTTCCTCTCCGCGTTTTTCCCGCCAGACATATTCAGTCGCTGGGATTCAATTCTGGACGGTATCCTGGAGAGTATCTGGATGACTGTTATTTCAACGGTCGCCGGTATTGCCTTATCGGTACCTGTTGGACTGGGGGCTGCCAAAAACCTGGCTCCTAAACCCGTTTATATGGTTTGCCGCTTCATTGTTGCATTATCACGGACCTTTCCTGAAGTTATCCTGGCAATTTTTGCTGTTAAGCTTTTTGGTTTCGGGCCCTTTGCCGGATTTATTGCCCTGTCGATTGCAACCGTTGGCTTTTATGCAAAATTACTGGCTGAAGATATCGAAGATATGGATCCAGTGCAGGCTGAAGCTATCCGATCTACTGGCGCCAGCTGGTTTCAATGGGTCAATTATGCTGTGCAACCTCAAGTGATGCCGCGCATGATTGGTTTGGCTGTCTACCGCCTGGATATTAATTTCCGTGAAAGTGCTGTTGTTGGAATTGTTGGCGGCGGCGGGATCGGCGCAACGTTGCTGACTGCTTTTGACCGCTATGAATTTGATTCTGCAGCAGCGATTTTGCTTATCATCATCGCGATTGTGATGGGGCTTGAATATGCCTCGGGTTACTTGCGTCAGAAGGTTCAGTAATGGCTATCATCAATACAGAAAGCGGCCCGGTTTGGAAGCGACGCACGACAAAACAGGAATGGATTTACTGGCTCTGCTGGCTCGCGGCGGCGGCTGTTTTTGTCTATTGCTTTAAACTGGTATCCGACAAGACAATCTGGTTTTTTGTCACGGATGCAGGGGCCCAGGCTCAAGATATGGCGTCCCGAATGGTGCCACCCAAATGGTCTTACATACATGATTTATGGAGACCGATCTGGGATACGATTAATATCGCGACACTTGGGACAGCTCTTGCCCTTGTTATTGCAGTACCTATCGCATTTCTTGCAGCAAAAAACACGACCCCGCATCCGACTGTGCGTGCGGCCGCATTATTTGTTATTGTCTCGTCCCGTTCCATTAACTCCCTGATCTGGGCGCTGATGCTGGTGGCGATAATCGGACCTGGAATTCTGGCCGGTGTTATTGCCATCGGATTACGTTCTGTAGGATTTTGCGCCAAGCTTCTATATGAAGCCATCGAAGAGATAGATGAGACGCAGGTCGAGGCGATTAAAGCCACGGGTGCTTCTGGTGCACAGCAGCTTTCCTACGGGATTGTCCCTCAGATTATGCCTGCATTTGCCGGTATCTCCGTTTTTCGCTGGGATATTAATATTCGCGAGTCAACCGTACTGGGGCTTGTCGGGGCAGGGGGGATCGGATTGCAGCTTGAAGCGTCTATCTCCACGCTCGCCTGGACACAGGTCTCGGTTATTCTGCTGGTGATTTTAGCGACTGTGATTGTCAGTGAATGGGTTTCTGCAAAAATCCGTCACGCCATTATCTAAAAGGCTATTGCCTGTTTAAAACATAAGGGCGAAGAAGATGAATATCTCTTCTTCGCCCTTCATTTTTTCGTCAGGATTTGGCGAGACCCGCAAGGGCCTTTGAGATCACACTGTGGCCGCGCTCCCAGATCATGCCCTTCCACACGTCATTATCGCAGTAAAAGGCATCACGGATCTGCTTCTTGATTTTCTTGCCAAGTTCACTATTCACGTCACCATGGATGTAAAGCCAGTTATCTGCGCGCAAGGCATCCAGCACCTCCATAATAGGTAGGGTACCATATTCGATGGCAATACAGGTATGCTGAGCGTTTGGTGTGGGTTCTGTAAAGCCCGCGTCAATTGTTCCTGCGACCGGTGCAGACGTTGAGCTTCCATCCTGCGGGTTAGTGACTTCGTTATCATACCAGTCCTTGGCACGATCAATGGTGGAGGGATGGCCGACAAAGATCAGTTCACCATATCCATTCGGGCCAAGGCCGGTATGAATATCGGTCAGCGCCAGATGCTCCGCTTGGGCAGCGTTTTCGGTCACTACTTTTCGAAGGGTGTCATTGGTCCAGGAAGGAGCTTTACCACCATAAAACAACCCTTCCTCATTCACATGCTGACCACCAGTTACCGCAGCCTGGAAAGTGAAAAGATCTCTATTGGCAATATAGTCCTGGATCGCTTTATCGGCTGCTTCTCGCGCCGGTCCATCCCAGTCTTTTGGAACAACCATGTCATGGACTTCACGGTAAGGTGCATTATCCGGTAGCGGTTCGTTGTAGTCCCGGAAGTTACGATTGAGATCGATGTTGTTTTCATTCACCCGGCGAACATGGGAAAAGCCGTATGGGTTAATGGCGTGGATCAGGATAACGGCGGTATCCGCAGGAAGGTCGCTAAAGAAATTTTCCTTCAATAATCCAATTTGAATACCGGAGCCGCAATAGCCCTCGCCGCCATGTGTTCCGGAACTGATAAACAGAACCTTCTTTGCATCCTTTGCACCGATGCGGGCGACATCCATGTAAAGCTCTTCTCCTTCAACACCTTTTGCATTGTCATTCAGGTGGCTTGTTACCGGAATAGAACGCTCCTCACAGGCTGTCAGGAATTTGGCTCTTGCTTCGGCGTAGGTTGCAGAGAAATAGGATGGAACAGACATACATTTACTCCCAGTTATGAATTTAGTTGATTTATATCAAACAAATTAGACATGTGCATCTTTTTTGGCGTTATCTTTGGTTGATTATGTTAGAATTGGCAAATCTTCGACAATAAAGAAAATAAGGCGGAGAAAACGGGTGGCCGATGAAAAATACATCATTTACGGATCTGAATATTCCCCTTTCTCAATAAAGGTACGATCCTATTTTCGTTATAAAGGCATTCCCCATGAATGGCGCCCCAGGACGCAAGATAACCTCGAGCATTTTAAGGCGCATGCGAAGCTTCCTCTGGTTCCCCTGGTTCTATGTCCCGACGGAAGTGCGTTGCAAGACAGCACGCCGATCATGGAGGAAATGGAAAAACGATATCCGGATGCATCCATATCCCTTGAAGAGGAAGCATTAAACTTCCTTTCATTCTTGCTGGAAGAATATGCGGATGAATGGGGAAATAAACCGATGTTCCATTATCGTTGGTGGCGGGATATCGATCAGATTGCTGTCGCAAAAGGGATTGCATCTGGTGTGATGCCTAATGCCAGCCGGGAAGAAAAAGAACAATATGCTGCAAATGTAAGAAAAAGAATGGTCCCGCGTTTAAGTTTTGTCGGCTCGTCTGAGCAGACGAAGGAGGGGATTGAAGCCTCTTTGGATGAAGCCCTGGAATTGCTGGAAGATCACTTGTCGAACCGTTCCTTTATTTTCGGCGGGCGCCCGTCATTTGCAGATTTCGGCCTTTTTTGCCAACTTTATGGCTGCACACAGCAACCAACCACCCAGGTGATTATTGAAGCGTATTCAAATGTGGCATCATGGATCGATCAAATGCTCGAGCCGGAGGCAGAGGGGAAATTTGAAGAATGGGATTGCCTTAAGGAAACCCTGACGCCCTTTTTGCAAAAACAGGTTGGCGGGCTTTATCTGCCCTGGGCGGTTGCCAATGCAAAAGCGCTTTTCTCGGAAGAACAGCGATTTACCGTGACCTTAAAGGGAAGGGATTTCACTCAGGATACCATCAAATATACCGGACGGTCTTTTCATATATTGAAAAACAGATTTTCCAAAGTGGAGGATCGCGCACAGCTTGAAGAAATCCTTCTTTCCTCAGGATGCCTGGAACCTCTCTTGAAGGAAAGCTGGTAGCTAGAGCTTTTAATAATCGATCGCTTCGCGAATTTTTTCAGCAAGTTCTTTCTTTCGGAAGGGCTTGTTTAGAAGCAAAGCAGTTTCACCAAGTTCGGGATGGGAATCCAGGGCATTTTGTGTATATCCGGACATAAAAAGCACGCTCAGGTCTGGTTTGTTCTCTCTTGCTTTCTGCGCAACCTCAGGTCCTCTTAAGCCGCCGGGAAGGACAACGTCCGAAAGGAGCAAATCAATATTTTTCTCCGCCTGGATAACCTCCAGGGCTGATTGGCCATCATGGGCCTGTACCACATTATAGCCCAGGCTTTTAAGCTGAAGTACCGTCAATTCCCGAACATCCGGGTCATCTTCAAGCACAAGAATAGTTTCATTGCCTGTTTGTGGCTGCTGATCATCCATTTCGGTTACTTTCTCGGGGACGGTGCTTTGAGCGCGCGGTAAAAACAGTTTCACGCTCGTGCCGACACCTTCCTCGCTGTAAATCGTGACATGTCCACCGGACTGTTTAACAAAACCATAAATCATACTTAACCCAAGACCAGTTCCTTCGCCAACAGGTTTGGTTGTGAAGAAAGGTTCAAAAACGCGATCCAGAACGTCTCGGCTCATTCCCCGGCCATTGTCCGAAACGGACAATATAATATAGGCACCGGGCACGATATCATTTTCCTGACCAATAGCGTCATCATCAATGGTCGTGTTCGAGATCTCGATTAGCAGTTTCCCGGAAGCTCTTTCTGACGCCAGTAAAGCGTCACGTGCGTTAATAGCCAGATTGAGTACGGCATTTTCAAGTTGCCCCTGATCAATTTCACATGGCCATATATCTTCATCAAAATGAGTAGAGATATCGATACTTTCACCCAGAACCCGTTTGAGCATTCCGGCCATGTTTTCTACCAATGCCGCAACATCTGTGATTGTCGGGCTGAGCATTTGCTTGCGAGAGAAGGCCAGAAGCCGTCTTGTCAGTTCTGCACCGCGAACCGCTGCGGACATTAGCGTTTTCAAATGCCCGCGCTCCGGTGCATCTGAGGACAGCTTTTCCTCAATGAGTTCTGCATTGCCAAGAACAACGGCCAGCAGATTATTAAAATCATGGGCCACACCTCCGGTAAGCTCACCAACAGCCCGCATTTTTTCTGACTGCCGAAGTTGTTCTTCACTTTTTGCGAGAGCCTGTTCAGAGGCCTTTCTTTTGGAGATATCCTCCATGCTCGTGCCAATATATTGTTGCCCATAACGCTCCAGATAATAGTAGGAGACCTGGACAGGAATGCGGCTACCATCCTTGTGTATGACTTCTTTTTCAAAGGGAAGGGTAGGGCTTGCTTTCCTTAAGGATTTAAGCTGGCGTTTTTCCTGTTCA
>JAKSCD010000309.1 GCA_022360775.1 Sneathiellales bacterium
AAAAACAATTTTTTGCATATTCTCGCTAATGGTAAGGGTGGCGAGATTACCCTCTGCGGAAAGATCCCAGGCCTCCCCCTGCTCCCGGTCAGCCTGCTCAATGCCGAGACTATCGAACAGATCTGTCAAATCCAGAAGATCCTGCGCCGTGTCAAATCCAAGCAAGGAGGCTGAGCCTTCTTCAGCAGCTGCGATCACAAAGGTATCCGCGGCCCCCGTACCTGCCTGACTGTCATTTCCGTCGGATTGAATAATATTTGGCTCTTCCACAAACTGAAACTTAAGCTCAGCTGCACTTGTATCGCCATCTCCGTCTTCCAGAACATATTCAAAAATATATGCACTGACATCGGGAATTCCGGCGGGTATCTCAAGCCGGTAGGTTCCGTCATTCGCCATGGAGAACGTGCCGCCTCCCTGCAAATTCAGGCTTAAGGAGCTGCCATCAGAAGGAATATCAAAGGAGACAGTGAATGTGCCCCCTGCTCCTTCACTGATCTCTCCGCCTTGACCTTCATAGAATTGAGCTGTTTCAGCATCCAGTTGCTTGAAGTTAAGCATGCTGACTTCCGCACCATCCGCACCGAGATGGTCACCGGAGACGGCATCTGAAATAATACTGCCTTCCTGAACGGTTGGTATGGTATCGATCAGCAAATCAGCCAATTCATCCGCTTCAGTAACCAATAGCGGATCTTCTCCCGCGTTGGAGACCTTGGCGAGTTCGAATGTATCAATTTCCAGGCCAATACCCACTGAATTAACATCGACATTATTTTGCTCGGTGAATTCTTGCCAGGCGTTCACACCATTTTCATCAATCGGAACAGCGTTATGAGCTGGGTAGGGCTCACCGTCCGAGATGAAATAGACAACATGTTGATATCCTTCCAATGCTGGATCAGCTATATCTTCACGTAAAACCCCCTCGGCACCATTTTCTGTATTCGCCAGCGCGTCGCGATAATTTGTTATCCCGGCAGGAGCAAGTTTGAAAGGGTTTGTAACAAAATCTATCGCATCTTCAACTGAAGTTCCCTCGAATACCAGCTTAGCGTCACCATCAAAATCTATGATGGTAATATTCAACTCCCCTGATTGGCCTTCATATCCTTCTATGAGAGCCGATACAGCATCTTTCATGATCTCCATGCGTGTTTTGAAAGTGCCGTCACTCTGCTCAATTTGAACAGTTCCCATAGATCCTGATGTATCCAGAACAAATACCAGATTATAGGAGGGGAGCGCTGTGACGGGAATGTCGATAGCATCATCCACACCTTCGGGTGCATCATCCTCTACTTCAACAAGCAACTGCCCAGTCGCTTCTGTACCATTAACATCTCGCACGGTGAAAGACAGGGGGATTTCAATACTGTCGAGCGGAGACAACTCTCCATCCAGATGGTCGATCGCCCCGACCCAGTCAATGGAATAGGTTCCGTCAGGGTTAAGTGTAGCCGAGAAAACAGGTTTCTCCCCGGCCGTTCCCACAAGGGTGCTGGTTCCCTGTCCAGAAATTGTGACCGGTATATTATCTGATGTCAGGGCCAGGGCATCAAAATCAGACTGATCAAAAGAGAACTCGACGCTTTCTAATGTCCCACTTCCCATCTCAATTCCGAGTGACAGATCCTCGGTTTCATCGGGAAGACCTTTTTCCGAAACAAAGCCAATCTCTGTTTCGCCAATTTCAACGGGAACAATGTGTTCCTCAATGGTAAAGGACAGATTTCCGGCACTCTCATCAGGTCTCATATTGGCCGAGCCACCAACAATCTCGATATTGAAGGTCGCATTAGGGTCGACTTCATCATTCACCAGTAGAGGAAGTTCTATAAAAATTTCACTGCCAGCGGCTTGCCCGTTTTCACCGCCACTGAATGTTGCGGTTCTGATATCACCCGGCTCAAAGCCCAATCTGTAAGCGGCATCACCGGTCACAGTGTAATGAACCTCAACCTCTGCACCGGGGCCCAGCGCTTTATCCAGCACGAACCTGAAACGAACGACACCCTCTTCCTCAGATGCTGTCGCACTGTCCTCCTCGTCAGAACCTTCAACCACAGCGGCAAATGCGGAGAAACTTGAAAATGTTGCAAAGCCTGCCAAGGTTTCTGCGCTGTCACCCGGGTTGTTGAGGGGGTCTGCATTTGCCGGAAGGATGGAGACAATACCAATATCATCATCTTCAATAACGACAAGTGCCTGGGAAAAGGCCGGGTTTATTTCTGCACCTTCTGCTCCCGTCAACCGGATAAGAGCCGTTTCCGTCGCTTCAATAACATCATCCTGGATAAGAACCAGCGCAAATCCGCTTACACTTTCTCCCGGTGCCAATGTCAGAACGCCATTGCCTTCGTCAATATAATCCGGCTCGCCCGGTATACCTGTGTCCTGATCCGTCGCAGAAATCGGGATAATTTCATAGAAAATTCGCACCGTTTCCGTTGCTGGCGCATCCAGGATCACCTGGATAGTAAATCCTTCAACAAGGCTGGTTTCGGGATTGGTAACGGGGACAACCTTAATCTCTGCCTCAGGTGTCTCAGCTGTCTCAATATCCGTCAAACCCGATGTCTCATCCAGTTCCAGATCTGTGCGATCCAAAAGCTCAGACAAGGCCAGAATATCCGAAATCTGCAATCCACCAGTTCCATCACCGCCGGCAAATTCTGCGAAACTGGCTCCTCCACCGTCACCATTTTGTCCGCGCGGTCCAGCCTCAGGATTAATCTTGCTGGGATCAAAGTCCTCATCATCGTCCTTAAACCAATGCGGATTGATCAGGTTTAGGACAGGACCATACAAATCCACCAACTGCCCTTCTGTCAGGACAACAGGGGGGCTTGGTGCAATAAAATTACTTGTAAGCACTACGGTCTGATTGGGAACGGTCAGAAGCTGCGATCCCCCCTCATTGGCGACAATGATCGCGCCAGTGAACAGGGTAAAAGCCGATTCCTCGCCCTGCTGCAGAATTTTGCCAGACCAGCTGGTGCCGCGAATACCGATTGTCCCAACAGGTGTTTTAATGGAAACACTCTCGGGATCCTCCTTGGCGATCTTTCCGCTAACCAGGGAAAATGCGCCTTGAAGAAGGGAAATTCCCATGGAATTTCCGTTCCCGCCGGATGGATTATATATCAGGTCATCCAGCACGGCGCGACCATTGGGTCCCATGGTGAATTGAGTATCATCAGCGAAAGTGATGGCGAAATTACCATCTCCTTCTGTTGTGAGGATATCTCCTGCAAAAACACTTGCTCCTTCAACAAGTGTATCTGCTGTCCCGTCCGCGTGACGAACATTGACGACACCGGACAAGGATGTCACTTCGCCAATTACAGTTGATGCATCGGATGCGGCATTTCCTGCCTGGGCAACCGGGCCAGGACCCGCAAGTCTGGAGACCAGGGAACCCTCAAGTACGGCACCGCCTTCTGAAATCAAATCGGGAACAGGGTGTGTAAAATAGGATTTAACAAGAACAAAATCACCGGACTCATCTTCGATCCTGAGATCGCTACCATCACGTGTATATTGTGCAGTCAGGATTTTGATCTCACTGCCGATCGCAATTGATTGAGAGGAGCCCGTTTCATACTCACTTAATTTACGGGCGGAGGTCTCTGATTGAGCTCCCGTCAAAGCGTTGAGAATTTCCGTTTTATTCATTATCGGGCCCACCGAAAGGATTGCTTGATCAATCTCTTCCCAACAACACTGATCCCATCCAATGCAACTTGCGCAGTATCAGCATAAGATTTTTAAATTCTGTTATTCACTCAAAAACCGCCGGCTTTTTCCAAAGCACCCCAATACCGGAAATTTAATGGGTGAAAAACCCCATATATCTACTATAAACTACTTTATGAAAATTCACTTACTAAATGGGATAAGCAGCAACTAAATCCGCACTTTTCCCTCTAAAAGCGCAATTTTAAGGTTAAAGTGATCCATTTATGAGAAAGAAATCTGAAAATCCGTCACTTTCCAGGCGTTGCAAATGAAAAGGTTTCGGCGATTCATCGCAAGCTTAGGCGGCTTTCTTTCCCTGAAAACCGGCCGTCCTTATGCGTTGGGTATCCTTCTCATTGCATTTTATTTTCAGGTTTTGGATCCGCCAATCCTCTCCAATTTCAGAAACCGTGTTTTCGATTATTATCAGCAATGGCATCCACGGGAGAATATTCCAAACCGCCCTGTTACAGTTGTCGATATTGATGAAAAAAGCCTTTTGACACTCGGCCAGTGGCCTTGGCCCAGAAATTACCTTGCGGCACTTGTCCAGAATGCCCGGAAAATGGGAGCCATCGTAGTCGGCTTTGATATGGTTTTTGCAGAGGAGGACAGGCTGTCACCCAATAAACTTGCAGACAGTGTGGGTACTCTTTCAAAATCTGCGGAAGAAGAAATTTCAAAACTTCCGTCCTTTGACACTATATTTGCCAAACAGATGAAACCAAGTCGGGTCGTCCTCGGAATATCTGTTAATCCGACCAAATCGGACGTTAACAATATCGGCTTAAACCGAATAGCAACCCTTGCCGCGATCGGAGCTGATCCGAAACAGTATCTGGCTAAATTTACCGGTCTTGTTGGCAATATTGAAGAACTGGACGCCTCGGCAGCCGGTCGCGGCATGATCAGCCTTGACCAGGATTTCGACGGTATCGTCAGGCGCGTTCCGCTGGCAACGGTTGTTGACCAGCGCATCATTCCAACTCTGACACTGGATATGCTGAGGGTTGCGACAGGAAGAAATGTAATCACCCAGTCCAACAATGAAGGCATCCTCGGATTTAAAATCGCCGGGACCCTTATTCCAACGGATCGCAATGGGCGCATCTGGATCCAGTATTCCCCTTTTAGTCTGGATCAGTACGTATCCGCCTCTGATTTAATACTTGGAAAAGCCGATCCGAAAAAAATCCAGGGAAAGTTTCTTCTGGTAGGCACATCAGCGACAGGGCTCAAGGATTTAAGGGCCTCTCCCCTTCAATCCGCATTGCCAGGTGTTGAAATGCATTTGCAGCTTCTGGAAAATGTACTGACACAAAGCTATCTATACAGACCTGAATATCTTGCCGTTTTGGAATGGGCAGGTACAATTTTCACGGCTATGACACTGATTGTTCTTGTACCACTGGTCGGCGCCCGCTCTACACTCTTTGTGGTCCTCTTTATCAGTTCAGTTGCGATTTCCTCATCAGCCTATCTCTTTGCGGAATATTCTCTTTTAATTGACGTCAGTTTCACACTTTTTGTGGGCTTACTGCTTTATGTCACCCTGGTTTATGCAAACTATACGGCTACGGAAAAGGAACGAAGTTATATCCAGTCTGCCTTTTCGCGCTATCTGTCTCCTGATCTTGTCTCGCAGCTCTCCGGCTCCTCGCAGTCCCTTGTGCTGGGCGGTGAAGAGAAGGAAATGACCTTACTTTTTTGCGATATTCGGGGCTTCACCAAAATCTCCGAGAATTTTAAAGATGATCCTCAGGGCCTTACTCATCTGATTAATCGTTTTCTGACCCCGATGACAGACGCCATTCTCAGCCACAAGGGCACCATCGATAAATATATGGGCGACGCGATCATGGCATTTTGGAATGCCCCTCTTAATACAGAAAATCACGAGAGAGAGGCCGCAAATTCGGCTCTTCTGATGCTTGAAAAGCTTGAGGAGCTTAACACTCAGCTCAAACAGGAAGCCGAAGAAGAGGGCTTGCCTGGCTTCAAACTGAATATTGGAATTGGTCTCAATACAGGGAAATGTCTTGTCGGTAATCTCGGATCACAGCAAAGATTTGATTATTCAGTGCTTGGTGATGCCGTCAATCTTGCGTCCCGCCTGGAAGGGCAAACAAAGTCCTACGGATTTAATATTATTGTTGGAGAGGATACAGCCGTCACATTACAGGACTATGCCTTGATCGAGCTAGATCTGATTGCGGTAAAGGGACGAAGTGCAGCAGTAAAAATCTATGCCCTAATGGGAGGGGTTTCCCTGAAGGAGAGCGCCCAATTTGAAGAGCTTCAGAAAAAAACTTCAGCTTTTCAGACTTGTTACCGAAACCAGCAATGGGATGAAGCTTTGAAAATTCTCAGCGACTTACTGGCAAGGGAACCCAAATTCGCGACTTTTGCTCTTTTATTCAGGGACCGTATCAACATCAACAGATCCGCTGACCTTCCAGGAGACTGGGATGGGGTCTATATCGCCCAGGAGAAATAATCGAGGATTATGAGTAAACAAGCCTTTTATCCGGATCAAAAACCGGATCGTGATTATAGACCAGTAATTTGAGCTTATGCGGACTTGTCTCTGAATAGAATTCCTGTCCCGCAAGCGACCATTCCTGATGCCCCCCGGTCAGTTTATTCTCAACACGCCTTATGGAATGACAGGGCCTGTTTCCAAGAAAATCCAGTCTGCTTTTGCGTAAGCCCTTCCAGACACCCTTACCTCTATAGTCTGGCTTCACGGCGATCCAGCAGGATTCCACACTATAAGGATTATACATTTCCAGAACCCCTGCTTTTTCAAACAAATGGCGGTGATAGGCGGCATTGGCGTAGCGAACGGCACCGACACCGATCGCTTTCTTTTCTTCATCTATTGCAAAAAACAGCATTTCTGCCATAGGAACACCGCGTTTTAAATTGGCAAGCGGCACTTCACCCGCTTCAAGCGCAATATCAATAAAACTATTTAAAACTGCGGGCGCACAATCGATCGGACGCCGTGAAAGAAACCGGATAACAGACGCGTCTTTCGCCATATTTCCCCCTATAATCTGAGGGTTCCAATTAACACAAAGAGTATAAAGAAAACCTGAATTTAAGCGACCGGAAGGACGCGCTACATTCCTTATTGGATCTTAAAAACCGCAATAGTGAACAACATTGGACACATCTTCCCGCTTGCTGACCAGTGTATTTTCAATAGCAGATGTCTCTTCATAGCCAAGCGCCATACCGGAAACGATCACCTGGTCTTCAGGGATATTCAAATGCTTGAAGATAGGCTCCTGATAGGATATCCACGCCGCTTGCGGACAGGTATGAAGGCCTTCCGATCTTGCCGCGAGCATGACCGTCTGCATGTAAAGACCAACATCGAGCCAGCTTCCACGAGCCAGATAGGCATCTGTTGTAAAAAACAAACCGACCGGCGCATCAAAAAATTTGAAATTTCTTTTTGCCTGTCGTCTGGTGCCTTCATGATCCCCTTTTTGAATACCGACAAGGCCATAAAGCTCCCAGCCTAAATCCCGGCGACGGTTTCTATGAACATCTTCCCAGACTTCAGGATAGTAGTCGTAATCTTCATATTTGGCCGCTTTTCCGTCATCAAATAACTGGCAAACATCTTTGACGATCGCGTCTTTTACGGCACCTGTGCATACATAGGTATGCCAGGGCTGCGTATTGGTACCGCTTGGCGCACGCTGGGAGAGTTCCAGAATTTTCTCTATTGTTTCTTTGGGTACTTCCTGATCCGTATAAGCCCGGACAGATTTCCTGGATCGTATTGCGTCGACAATTTCCATAATCATTTCCTAACGATTTTTTATTTCATTCTAACACTCGTTAGGTCAGGGTCCAGTTAATTTTGGTATTCTACCGCCGGAATTCCGGCATCGGGAAAACGATAAAGGCGCAACCGGTATAACGAAAGATCGCTATGAGCTGGAAACTTTCCCGAAAACGAACTTTCGTGATGTCAGGTAGTTCCAGATGAAAGAAACAAAAACAGCAATCAATTTTGCAGCAATAGCCGGTATCCAGATCGCAAGAATATAGACGACTAGATTTGAAAGCGCTAAACCGCACAGTCCCAGTATCAGAAACAGGATAAATTGCCGATGTATTTTCCCTTCTTTTCGGGTTTCGGAAAAAGTCCAGTTCTTGTTGAGGAGGAAGCTATTGGTGGCCGCCAGGAAATATGCGATTGTGTTTGCCTCAATTATTGACAAGGAAAGCTCGTAGTAAAGAAGGCTGAAAACAGCGATATCAATACCTGTGTTGAGAACCCCAACCAGGCCAAATATCAAAATTTGCCTATTTTCTTCAATTATCTTTTTCAGCGTCATAAAACTGTCAGCAGTACTTTTCAGAATTTGTTTACTAGCGTAGAAGTAAAAGCAATTTCAACCATAACTGATTTAACTCCTAATTTATGAACCAGAACCGCAAAAAGAAGATCTCGATAGTTGTTCCAGCTTTCAACGAGGAAGCTGTCTTACCGGAGTTTCAGAAACGCATTCAAACTGTTGTAAATGAGCTCCCCTATGACACAGAGATTATTTACATTAATGATGGTAGCACAGACAAGACACTTGAAATACTCACAGGCATTTGCAAGGAGGATCTTACTGTAAAGGTCCTGGATCTTAGCCGTAATTACGGTAAGGAAATAGCGCTGACAGCAGGACTGGATTACTGTTCTGCTGATGCAGCGATCCCTATTGATGCCGATCTTCAAGACCCTCCTGAAGTTATTCCGCGCCTTATCGAAAAGTGGGAAGAAGGCTTTAACGTGGTATACGCCCGCAGAACCTCAAGGGAGGGGGAAAGCTGGCTCAAAAAAGCTACGGCCAAATCCTTTTACAAGTTCATGCAGCGTCTTGGACGGGTTTCCATTCCGGAAAATGTTGGGGACTTCAGATTGATTGACCGAAAAGCGCTGAACGCCCTCAAAGAGCTTCGCGAACATCATCGGTTTATGAAAGGCCTGTTTACACTAATCGGGTTTAGGCAGATAGCGATTGATTACAGCAGAGATGCCCGTTTTGCAGGAGAAACAAAGTGGAACTACTGGAAACTCTGGAATTTTTCCCTTGAAGGTATAACCTCTTTTTCCATTGCTCCTTTGAAGCTATCAACTTATCTGGGATTGATGACTGCTTTTGCCGCTTTTTCGTATGGAATATTCGTTTTTGGAAAAGCGTTATTCCTGGGCGATGATGTCCCAGGCTATCCGTCACTCATGGTTGTGATCGCATTTCTTGGGGGCATTCAGTTGGTTGTCCTCGGGATTATTGGCGAATATCTGGGTCGGGTCTTCAACGAAACCAAAAACCGACCCCTTTATTTTATTCAGGATGTCATAGGCGAGCCGAGCGACAAAGATGTTTAAAATTGATCACAGGATTCTTTCTACTGCGATAGCAGCTATCATGCTACTTCTCGCACTCGGAACCACCGTGATGCAAAATGCAGTTTATGGTTGGGATATTATTCCCTATGTCGGGATTGCAAAAAGCTACACAGAGACAGATAAAACAGCTATTCACAAGCAGGTTTATGCCGAGCTTAAAGAAAAAGTAGACGATAAGAAATTCTACAATCTCACGAGGAAGAGCGACTATCGGACAGGCGTCTTCAATTCCCCTGAAGGCTTAAAGCAGCAATACCCCTTTTATACTGTCAAACCGGCCTATCCGGCATTGATCTACTTTTTTTCAGAATATTTCAAAGTGGATGCAATGGATGCAGCAGAGTGGCTAGCAAAAATTCCCATGTGCTTTTTTCTGCTTCTGACATTTTACTGGGCTAATCGATATCTTGATGCTGTAACGGCATCCTTGCTTACTTTTGGCATTTCTGTATATGCCATCCAAAGTTATTTTGCGGCCTGGATGACACCGGACCCTTTATCCGGCTTGCTGTTTTTCCTGATTTGTTATCTCTTCATACAAGGCGCAAACAAGTGGCTGATTGTTGCCATTTTCCCGCTACTCATTCTTACACGGCCCGACCTCATCATGTTTGCAGGCCTCGTTCTTCTTTGCTGGTTTCTTTTGGAAAAGAAGTGGAGAATATTTGCGGTAACAATCGTTTTGGCCCTGACAGCTCAGTATCTTACTCAGTCCATAATGTCCGGGAACTATGGATGGAAAGTGCTTTTTCATCACAGTTTTGTAGAAAAGCTTGTTACTCCAGAAGCCTTTACCCCGACCCTCGCTTTTAAAGATTATGTGGCCGTCTATCTCAAGCAGCTATATGCCAAGGAAACGACCACCTTTTTCTTCTGGTGTGCTGTTTCCTTCTTCACATCAATCCGGTTTTTTAAAACGCTTGGTCATACCTCCGCACTTACGCAGCTTTCAGTTATCAACCTCGTTTATATGGTCGTACATTGGGCCGTATTCCCTGAACAGAATTTCAGATTGCTTTTCTGCTCCTATGTCCTTGTCGTATTTTTCGCGTTTTTATTGGTCTCAAATCTTTTGAATGACAGAGTTCAACAATCTGCCAATTAAGCAAAAGTTATTTTTGGGCCTCTCAGCCTTCCCGGCTCAGCGCTCTTTTGAACCGGCGAAGGCCATACCAGACCGCTAGCAAGGTCAGCGGAATAGCGACGCCTTTTACCAGATCTGAATTGAGAGGGACCCCCAGATTTTTAATTGAAACGGCAGCATATCCGATCAGACTGACCAGATAGTAACTGATGGCGGCAACGGACAGGCCTTCCACAGTCTCCTGAAGACGTAGCTGTTGCTGGGCGCGTTTATTCATGGATGTCAGCTGAGTCTGATTTTGCTCTGCGAGTGTAAAGTCGGTTTTGGTACGCATCAGGTTTGCGGACCGGGTTGCGCGTCTTGATAAATCCGCCAACCGGTCAGAAACCGATTGGCAGGTTCTCATGGCAGGGGCAAGTCTTCTCTCCAGGAATTCCTCCACTGTCTGGTAGGGTTCAACATGGCTCTCCCTTAATTCCTGGATCCGCGCCTGAATGATTGCGTAATAGGCCCGCGTTGCGCTAAATCGGTAGGCTGTTTTCGAAGAAAGCGTTTCAATTTCAGCAGATAGTTGGGTCAGTTTTCGTAAAAGAACAGCATCTTCTTTCTGGCTGTTATCAAGGCTGAGCTGCTCGGTTAAGTCTGCAAGTTCCTGGTTGATCATCGCTGTGCGCGGACTGATTTCGCGAGCAAGTGGCAGTGCCAGCAAGGAGAGGTTGCGATAAATGGCAATCTCGAAAACCCGAAGGATCAGTCGCCCGGCTTTACGAGGAGGCATCATGTAATTTTGAATAAGTGAGCGATTAAATCCGTCTTTATCAATCCTGAGATCCGTCCAGAGGCGTGCAGCTTCCGCCCCGATCTCGCTGCTGACAAGACTATCTGAAACAAAAAGACGGTCCAGTTCTTCGTCTGTTGGCGCCTTCTGATCCTTGCCCAGAAGCTCAACTTTAACCGCGGTTAAAAGCTGCCCCGGCAACTGGCTTAGCCAGTCTTCAGGCACATCTTCACAGGCCCTTCTCTGAAACGGTGTTTCAGATTGGCCGCTTCTAAAAAACGTATAGGCTGTAAATTCGGAATAGCGTTCCCAACGCATCCTGAATTTTCCAAAATCTGCAGCAAAGTGATTGCTGTTTTCTGCTGGTGGATGCAGCCCGTAACGACGGCACAGTTCCGCAACATGTGCGTGCTGTTCCCCGCAGGTATTTTCTGCATCGAACATGGCATACATCGTGGCTTGTACTGGCCCTTCAAGCTGTTCAAAAGGTCTAGCATGAAGTTCATTATTGAGGTCATAACGCAAAGGGTGCAACTCAACCCCGGCGCAGATTTTCTGTGGCGTGGTATTTTCGGACATACTTCTTTCTGGCTTAAACACTCGGCCTGTCAGCTTAGCTGAATAGCCTGGCAAATAAAAACATCTTTTATTATGAATATGTTTTACAATACCTGCTTGATGATCTTCAGAACCTGGTCAAGGCTGGACCAGTGTTCACTTCTTTCCCTCGTCAAGGCATGCCAGGTAATTGACACTCCGGCCCGTGTTACAGATTTTGTAACGAGTTTTCTCTCCCTTACTTGTTTCTCAACGGATCGTTTTGGCAAAATTGTCATCCCAAACCCATTTTCCACAAGCTCCAGCACTGCAAGTGTGCGCCCTGCACAAATAACCTCTTTCGGGATAACAGAGTGAGGTTTGAAAATATTTTCATACTCCCGTCCACTTTCCGGAATTGTGTGATGGGTTACGTAAGGTTGATCTACCACCTCCAGAGGATCAAACCAGTCTTTTCCAGCAGCCATATGATTTTCAGGCAAGACAGCAACAAGTTCATCATCAGAAAGCGGAATATTCATTATCCCCGGAATATCCACCCGGCCGGCGGCAAGAACCATATCCGCCATGTTATCCAGTAATAAACTCGCTGGATTTTCCGAAATCGCAGTGGAAATCTCCACTTCAATCTCAGGCAAAATCTCTCTAAGCGCGCGAAACATTTTCGGTGCCCAGTCAAATGTAAGATAACAGGCGGCCCCGATACGGATCGTTTCCTGAAAGCCCGATGATAACCGCTCCAGATCTCGTTCAGCCTGCCCGACCTCTCCCAAAATCCGCTCCGCCGCCTGAAACAGCCGACGGCCCGACTGGGTTAATGTCATTCGGTGACCGTCTTTCCTGAAGAGTGCAGCACCCACTCGACGTTCGGCTTCCTTCATCCGATGGCTAACCGCAGATTGCGTGAGCCCCAGCTCCCGCGCAGATGCAGACACATTTTCAGTACGGCCAATCGCCTCAATCACGGCGAGATGATGTAAGGCTAATCGGATCATCTTGTTTCTCTATTTTGAAGAAAATTCATCATATTATGAAAATTCATGAAATGCATTCAAAATTTCATTGCCCTAGACTGGATGCTACTTTGATCAGGGAAGAAATTTCATGACATCTTCATACCCGCCGATGGACAACAGGAATGTCCAGAACGAGGATATTCACTGGGATCAGGACATCAGCTATGGTGGTTATCTCAGTCTTGATAAGCTTCTGGATTGCCAGCATCTTTTAACCGATACCCACGATGAAATGATGTTTGTCATTATTCATCAGACCTCTGAGCTATGGATGAAGCTGTGCCTGCACGAAATCCACAGCGCAATGCGGCAGATTGAAGAGGACCAATTCGGTGCGGCCTTTAAAATGCTGGCCCGTGTATCCCGCATCCAGGCGCAGCTCAGAAAAAGCTGGGATGTCCTCTCCACAATGACCCCATCTGACTATATGACCTTTCGGGATGATCTTGGACAAAGCTCAGGCTTTCAATCTTTTCAGTACCGGGAAATCGAATTTGCCCTTGGCAATAAAAACAAAGCCCTGATCGAAGTCCACCGGGCGAAACCTGAACGATATGAGCGCCTGAAAATGGTCCTTAACGCACCCAGTTTTTATGATTTATGTCTTAAGGCACTTGCGCGGCATGGTTTTGATATTCCGGATAGTCATCTTAACAGAGACTGGTCCGAGGCCTATTCACCTGATGAAAAGATTGAGCATGCCTGGGCGGCAATTTACAAGGACACAGCGAAACACTGGCAACTCTACGAACTCGCGGAAAAGCTTGTGGATCTGGAGCATGAATTTCATATGTGGCGTTTCAGCCATATGAAAACTGTGGAACGTATTATCGGATATCGGCGGGGTACCGGCGGAACCAGTGGTGTGGCCTTTCTGAAAAAGGCCCTTGATCTTCGTTTTTTTCCTGAACTCTGGACTGTGCGGACGCAAATTTAAACATGATGACAAGAATTTATGACATCAGCCAGACCCTCGGACCTTCTCTTCCGGTCTGGCCTGGAGACACCTCCTTTCAGATCCAGACAACGTGGGAAATGAACGATAACTGTCCGGTTCAGGTATCCAAACTCACGCTCTCCACCCATAGCGGCACCCACGCTGACGCCCCCTCGCATTATCATGATCAAGGGGTTTCAATGGAACAGGTGGCGCTGACACCTTATCTCGGAGAGTGTCTGGTGTTGCATGCCCGTCCATCGAACGGGCTTGTTTCATTCGATGATCTTTCCCTCACACGGGGCCATCCAGATGCCCTTCCACAGCGCGTTCTGATAAAAACCTTTGCAGAATTTCCGCATAAAAACTGGCCGGATTTCAGAGGGATAGATCCCAAACTGATCGATACTCTCGCAAATAGAAAAGTCCGGCTTATCGGAACAGACACCCCTTCCCTTGATCCCGAGACCTCGAAAACAATGGGCGCGCATAAGGCAGTGCAGAAAGCTGGAATGGCTATACTGGAGGGGCTTGTTCTGGAGGAAGTTCCGGAAGGCCGATATGAGCTCATTGCCCTTCCTCTTAAGATCCTTGGGGCAGACGCAAGCCCGGTACGTGCCATTTTAAGGAGCCTTACATCATGACCTCGTTCACGGACCACGATGATCTTAAACATCTGGATGAAAAGGATCCTTTGCGTCTGGTCAAGCAAAGGTTTCTGATCCCTGATGGAGTTTATTACATGAACGGCAACTCACTTGGTCCGCTTTCTACCGACGCCAAAACCCGTATGGATAAAGCGGTTTCCGAAGAATGGGGCCACGAACTTATAAAAGGCTGGAATACTGCCGGATGGTATGACATGCCAAAACGGGTCGGTGATAAAATCGGCACCCTCATTGGTGCAAAACCGGGAGAAACCCTTCTTTGCGACAGCACATCTGTCAATCTTTTCAAGGCCGTTAATGCAGCATTATCCATACAGAAGGGCCGCAAGAAAATTATTAGTGAAAGCGGTAATTTTCCTACGGATCTTTACATACTTGACGGGACCCGCCGGTTTTCCAAAGGTGAGTATGAACTTGCAACCCTCGATCGTTCCGAGATCCTGAACGCCATTGATGAGGAAACAGCAGTTGTTGTTCTTACACATGTTCATTATGTCAGCGGCGAAATTTTCCCGATGAAAGAGATCAATCTGCGCGCCCATGAAAAAGGCGCTCTTGTCGTCTGGGATTTAAGTCATTCTGTTGGCGCAATAAAAACCGACCTTGAAGGATCATGCGCCGATTTCGCGGTCGGATGCGGGTATAAACATCTCAATGGCGGCCCTGGCGCCCCCGCTTTTATTTATGCAGCAAAGCGGCATCATGCTCAGATACGTCAACCCTTGAGTGGCTGGTTTGGGCATGAGGCGCCTTTTTCCTTTATTGACGATTACATTCCAGCAAATGACGCACGTAAGCTGCTTTGCGGAACCACAGGGGTCCTGGGGGCTTCTGCATTGGAAGCTGCAGTCGATCTTTTTCTGGAAGTCCGCGAAGAAGAAAGGCTCGAGAAACTGTATAGGATGAGCAGACTGTTTGACGCAATGATCGCAGAAAAATGCAGTCCCTACGGATTTGAACGTGTCTCCCCGCCCGATCCCGAAAACCGCGGAGCGCATCTCTCTTATCGCCACCCTGATGGATATGCTATTATGCAGAACCTGATAGCAAAGGGCGTAATTGGTGATTTTCGGGCACCTGACTACCTTCGTTTCGGAATTTCCCCATTATTCATGGGCTACGAAGATCTGTTGAAAGTGACTGATATCCTGGAGGAAATCCTGAAAAGCAAAAGTTATGAAGCCGCTCAATATCAAGTAAAACATGCTGTCACCTGACAGGTTCAGAAACACCACGCTTTTGCGATAAATCAATTCCCATTCAAAAATTTGAATATATAAAGACCGAATAGAGCATTCCTGATGGAGGGATTGATGGAACTCGAAACGGTCACTGAAATACTGGGGGAAAAACCGGCCCTCGCTCTTGGCGGGCTTATTGTTGGCCTTCTTTTTGGCGCCCTGGCTCAGCGATCCCGTTTTTGTCTTCGCGCAGCAACTATTGAATTCGGCCGCGGTGAAATGGGAAGCAAGGTTGCTATATGGGTTCTTGCTTTTTCCGCTGCTGTCGCGGCAACCCAGGGCGTCATCAGTTTGGAGCTTCTGGATGTCTCCGAAGCGCGGCAACTATCGGCTGCAGGCAGTATATCCGGTGCGTTGATGGGCGGTGCCCTTTTTGGTGTCGGCATGATCCTCGCCCGGGGATGCGCAAGTCGTCTTCTGGTTCTTTCAGCAACCGGAAATCTACGCGCACTTGTCGCAGGCCTGATCCTGACCGTTGTCGCGCAAGCCTCATTACGAGGGGTACTTTCCCCCTCAAGAGAGTATTTCAGTTCTCTCTGGATCGTCGAAGGCGGTGAAAGTCGGGACATTCTCGCCTTGCTTGGACTTAATGTGTCGTTAGCGGCAACTATCGCTGTGATTTGGTTACTTATCGGGATCTGGTTTGCCAAACGCAACAGGATTTCTGCTCCCGTCACCTTGTCCGCGATCGGTGTTGGCCTGACCGTAATGCTGGGGTGGTTTATCACCTATTCCCTATCCCAGGCCTCTTTTGAGCCTGTGGGTGTCAAAAGTATCAGCTTTACCGGACCTTCTGCAGATACGCTTATGGGACTTATTAATGAGCCCGGCATTCCAGTTGGTTTTGATATTGGCCTTGTCCCTGGTGTATTTCTTGGATCTTTTCTCGCTTCCCTGATTGCGAGGGAATTTAAAATTCAAAGCTTCGATGCCAGTACAGGAATGCTCAGATATATTATTGGCGCCGGCCTGATGGGCTTCGGCGGGATGCTTGCCGGGGGCTGCGCGGTTGGCGCAGGTGTAACAGGGAGCGCCGTTTTCTCCCTCACCGCCTGGATCGCCCTTGCAGCCATGTGGGCAGGAGCAATGATCACGGACTACCTGATTGACCGGAAGGTCATTACCGGCAAATCAGCAACCGCCTTTTCCAAAAACCAATAAATTTATTCACAATCGAACAAGAGACACGTTATCAAGGCGGATCTTACCTGTTCAGGATTGTGTGCACATGATTTCTCTTCGTCCTCTTTTTCTTGCTTTTGTATTAACTCTGGGGTGCCTCACGACTGTGTCGGCGAAGACTAAAATATTCCCAGGTCCCTATTCTGCAGAAATCTACTATATCACCGATGGTGATACATTTTTTGCCCGCGTTGCCCTTTGGCCGGGCTTGAGCACAGATGTCAGCGTAAGAATTCGCGGCATTGATACACCGGAAAGCTGGCGACCAAAATGCAAAAGCGAAAAAGCCGCAGGCAAGGCTGCAACAGTATTCCTGATGCAGCAATTTAACAGCCCCCATCGCGGTGCGGTTCTTGGAAAAGCAATGGCCAAAGTGACTTTGAAAAATGTCGCCCTTGGCAAATACTCCGGCAGGGTTCTTGCGGATGTCCAGCATGCCGGGGAGGATATTGCAAAACTGATCCTGTCAGAAGGTCATGGACGGAAGTATGCCGGCGGCAAGAGGCAGAGCTGGTGTTAGCTGCCCTTATCATCACACCTAATCCTCACGATGATAGTCAGGACTGAAATGTCTTGAATTTTCTTGTGAGTAATTCTTCCAGATATTCCTCAAGTGTCACCAGTCCAAGGCATGGAAAAGCACCCGATGCCATCGGTTCTGCTTGAGCAATTTTTCGGGCCAGAATGATTGCCGGTATTGTCGGGATATGCGGCCCATCTCCATCATAAGCTTCAATAAACCATTTACGGCGGCAGGGTTTCCCTTCTTTATCCAGCCCCTCAAGATCGACAAACATCCCGCCATCTACTGAACCAAACCGGTCAAAAAAGTTACTCATTTTCAGAAGAAAAGCGGCATGGTTCTCAAGGTATAGCGGAAAGCCCAACCGGATAAGCCACGACAGCCCCCAAAGTCCCAGATGGATAATCCCAAGTTCCAGTCCTGCCGAAAATCTCACTTCCTCAAATCCGTATTTTCGGGGAAGCAAATCCAGATCAGGGATATCACAATTAGACATCCAGCGCGCGCCAAGTGTTGGAAAATTTACTTTTTGCAGATCCTGCCAGCCATATCTCGTCTGCACAGATCCTGCGGATGGTTTTAACGGGCGACCGGTATAGGAAAGAATGCCTTGTGTCGTGGCAAGCCCACGTTCCGCTTTCTGTCCCGGACTGATACCAAACCTGATTTTGGAAAACTCAGAAAAATCCTCTTTAAAATGTTCGATAACAGCAGATGAAAGAGCTGGTACAGTACTCGCCCCGCTGATCAGGCAGGTGTTCGCGCGAACCGCATCCTCATGATACCGCACAACCCCGTTCACAAACTCCCGACCGTCCGCGAGATCGATATAAGGCACACTGTGCTTTAAGCATGTTTCCAGAATGCTGTAATCATTATTCTGAAATGGACCACAGGTATTGATCACCACTGAAGGCTGGAGATCTTCAAGTTGTTTGCCTAAATCCGCGAACGCATCAAAAACGGCAACAGACACATGATCAGACTTCAAACCAACTGCAAAGTCACACGCTTTTTCCGAGGATCTTCCGGCGATGATGGTCGGGATTTCGGAAGATATCAGCGCGGCAACAATGCGCTTGCCAAAATTGCCATATCCCCCAAGAACGAGCACCGGCTTCATTTTTTATCCCCAATGTCAAATCGACCGGAATAGCCAAAGATCTTTCCGAACAGGAAATGTTCAGTATAGGTCTTCATCTGAAAACTGTTGTCATCAAGGGGAGTTTCCTCCGCATATCCCTTGCCCATCAACAGTGATAAAGGAACAGGAATATTAAATCCCAATAGCCGCCATACATATCCTTTGTGCCGCAGGATGACCTTTCCCTCTTCCCAGCTATAGGCGAGCTTCCATCCAAGACCAAAGCGCATAAACTCGATCAGGACGTTATCACCCTGCCAGACCATTCGGGACCTGAAATGCTGGGTATCTCCATCTGGAAAAGAAAATTTGCGATCAAAAAAGAAGCTATTCGCACTTCCTTTGCAACTGAAGGAAACGGTTACGGGAACATTCTCCCCACTTTGACGAACAAGCTGACCTGTTAATTTTGCAAGGCCCTTTATCCAGGGTTTCATAAAGATATCCAGCGTCCCATGGACCTGCTGGATGTCATCGGTAAAAACCTCTGCGGCATAATGTTTGTGCATTACCTCAGGCAGTTCAGGCCAATCACTTCCAAAGACCTGCTTGAAGAGCGGACCGTCCACGACAGCTTTTTCAAAATCCAGCTTATTGACGCCAAGCAGTCTTAACAGCAGATTTCGTCCTGCCCGCATAACCGGATAGCTGATTTTGGCGATCACTGGAATTTTAAAGAGGAAGGCATTAAGCTGGTTAAACCAGCCTTGAGAACTGCCGATCAAGGCCATGATCTGAAGAGCATCGGCACCATGATAAAGGCGCCCTCCATATTTGACGACCATCCCCTCATCCAGATTAAGCCCTGCCTCAATCACTTCTCTGACCAACGGGTGAGAGGCACCCTCACGAGCATCGACCACCTCGAGTGAGCCTGCCGCCTTTTTTATTCGAAATGCTCTGGCGGCTGCCCGGCATAAAGGGCAATCGCCATCATATACAAATTGAACGCTACCGCCTTCTGGCGTCATGTTTTTCTTTCAGATGAAGTATTTGTTCCGGGCCGTTACGGTTTTCGAAAACTACCTCTTTCCCCTCAAAGTTGAAAGGGATTTTAGAGCAGAGATGTGTTACGTCTTGGGTATCATTACAAAAAGAAAGTCTGCAATTGGACTACCAGTTCCTGAAACTCATCCATATCATAAGCGCCACTGTTCTTTTTGGTACAGGTATCGGTAGCGCCTTTTATATGTTGCTTGCAAATAGGCAGAGTAACCTTCCCGCCAGGTATTTTGTCGTCAAGACGGTCGTCATAGCCGATTGGCTTTTTACAGCCCCCGCTATTCTTATTCAGTTTATCTCCGGTTTGTTACTGGTCATAACTGGAGGATATGAGTTTAGCGAAAACTGGATTTTACTTGCGCTATTCCTTTTCTTTTTCGCGGGTGCTTGTTGGTTGCCCGTTGTCTGGATCCAGATCAGAATGCGAAACCAGCTTAAAACTGCCGTTGATGACAACGCTGATCTGCCACCTTCTTACTCCAAATTTGATTTCTGGTGGGTTCTTCTGGGCTCCCTTGCCTTTCCGGCAATGATCCTGATCTTTTATCTTATGATTATGAAGCCTGAATTCTAGACAGGACAATCCTTACAAATAACTTCTCATCCAGTCTGCCATTTCATGAGCGTGAACGGTTGCGTTCCGGACAAGTTCATCAATATGACGGGCCATAGGCCGGATATGCCCGGATGTATTCAATACAAAATATCCCTGCCCGATATAAATCACAGCGCGCAACGGTCCAAAGACGGTGACCGGAACTGAATAATGGGTTCGAAGATCAAATCCGTAAATACGGACCCGAGGGTAAAGCTCATCGATGATCCTGGCCATATAGTCGATCTGCGACTGACGCACCACTTGAGGAAGGTCAGCCCAGATATTCGAGCCATCGACAAACTGCTCAAAGCGTTGAACCGGAATGCAGATTTCCATTTCGATATCCGGAAGCCGGGCATAAGTTTGTCGCAGATCCCGCTCAACAATCGCCTGTTCACCTGTTTTCAAGGCAAAATCGCGATATTCATAAAGCAGTACATCGCGGGTCTTCAACATGTCAGGAAGGGTGCTTGGCACGTGGCGGATTTTATATCCTGTCGCCTCCATATGCCACTCCTGCAGGTTTGAATCCATCGGCGCCTTATCTGTCTCAGGCGTAAAATTCAATGCGCCGTCCAGATAGGTTGTCACAGGCTGTGCTTCCTGACTGAGCCCTAAAAGCCAATCTGTGCTGACCCCGAGAACTCCTGCAAGTTCTGCCAGCGTGTGCCCGTTGGGAAGACGGGGGGCCTTCTCATTAAACAACTGAACCAGAGTTGACCGGTCAATTCCAGCCTGATCGGCAAGCTGGGACTGTTTCAGGTGAGCTGTTTCCAGAGCAGAGAGCAAGTTCCGCCGAAAAAGATGTGCACGATCTCTTTTATCCATATGTCATTATTATCATATATATGAAAAACTGCACCTCTTTATGATAAAAATCAACTTATTATACAATAATAAATAATGGAGATTTTTGTTGATATGTCCCGCATTGCACCTTGGATCCCTTGCTTCAATAATAGGGCATGCACGATTCAAGACGAAAATCCTTATTAAAAGCAATTAGTTGGCAAGCGCTCGGTTTATTGACCACTTTGGTCACATCCTGGGCCTTCACCGGTTCCTTGATGCAGGCCAGTGCCATGACCGGTGTCATGACCGGTGCTGCTTTTATTCTCTACTTTCTGCATGAGCGGATCTGGGCGAAGGTCTGAGTTTCCCTGCAAGAAAACCTGCCGGACTGAAAACAATAATATTCCCTGTCATGACAATAAAAAGCCCCGCTGTGGCTGTCATATTCCAGATATAGCCTTCGAAGAGAGTTGATACGGCAAGAGCAATTACGGGGAAAAGAACGGTTGTATAGGCTGCTTTCTCCGGGCCGATCCGCCCAACCAGTGAAAGATAGGTCGTAAACCCGATAACAGATCCCGGAATGGCGAGATAAAGAAGCGCCCCTATATAATCAACAGAGAAATCGATAGTGAACGGCTGATCTCGAAGGCCCGCGAAACAGACAAGCAATACTGTTCCATAAAACATCGCATACGCATTTCCGGTTGCAGGCTCTACTTTATTTGCAGCATTCCACTTACCGATCATATTCCCGAGCGAAAAGCAATATGTTCCGCAAAAAGCGAGCAATAGCCCCATTGCTATTTCTGCAGCTTCACTACCTTCGGTCTGCAAAGTAGGAACGAGAAGCAGGGTCAGTCCTCCAAGCCCTAAAAGCCCTCCAAGAACCGCCTTCATCGAGACAGGTTTTTTAAAGAACAATCGGTTATTCACGACATTCAGGATAGTGGCCAATGAAAAAACAACCGAAACCAGGCCGCTTGGTATTTTATCTGTGGCAAAGTAAAAGCAAATAAAATTGAGGGAGAAGAGGCAGATGCCTTGTCCCAGAAGCCGAAAATGGGCTCGCCTGGGCAGACGGAGCCTTTTTCGCAAAATCACAAGGGCAGCGAACAACGTAAATGAGGCAAGCGCAAAGCGGTAGGCGATTGATTGCTCAACCGGGACAGTTCCCAATTGCAGGGAAATGGCAAACCAGGTCAGGCCCCAGATCAGAACTGTTGTTGCATAAAGAAAAAGCGTCATTTCAAATCTCCTTAGACGGAGTGTTGTGTCAGATCATCTGTTTTCTTTCTTTCGGGCTTTTGCGATTTTTTACAGATTCTTGCGGCAATCCTCGACGTCTACCACAGGATCAGTTGCAACTTTCGGTCCTTCGCCCTATTTTTGAGGCCTAAGGCGCAAAAATCGGTTCAACATGGTGCAGACAGTTAAAAACCAGAATGTTTTCAAGGTCCTGGACACGACAGGAGCTAAGGCCCTGAGATCTGCAGAAATCGGCGAAGGTCTATCCGTTGCGCAATGGTTTAACGAATGCGGCGAGGCTGAATATGACCAGCCCGGACATCACACATTCAGTGTCTATTTAAGAGATGGTGAAGCGGTTGAGCGCATTGACGAGCGCGGCGCCTGGTCTGGCGGCGCCCCCGGCAAGATCTGTCTGTTGCCAGAAGATCATCGTTCCCGCTGGAACATTCCGCAGCAACTGGAGATGTTTCACCTCTATTTTACCGGCGAGAAACTGAAATCGCTGGCTCTTAAAGTTTTTGATCGGGCACCCCAGCAGGTAGACTTGCAAGACCTCACCTTTGAAGCGGATGATTATGCGGGCTCCCTCCTGCAGCATGTGGTCCTGCCGCTCGACTGGAAAGAAAAAACTAACAAGCTGGCCCTGTCTTCCGCAGCAGATCTGTTTTTACTGCATATCCTGAAAAATTATTCGGCTCTTCCCGCTGATCTTCCTGCTGTAAAAGGGGGACTTCCCCCTTATCTTTGCAAGCTGCTGGAAGACTATTTAAATACCCATTTTGCCGACCCGATCTGTCTTGACGATCTGGCAGACCTCACAGGCTATAGCAGCTATCATTTCGCCCGTATGTTCAAGGAAAGCTTTGCCCTTCCACCTCACCGCTATCTCAACGCGTTGCGGATCGAAAAAGCCAAGAGCTATCTGAGTGAAAGAACCCTCCCCCTTTCAGAAGTCGCTCTCGCCTGCGGCTTTTCCTCGCAGGCTCATTTCTCGGCAAACTTTAAAAAAGCGACCGGAGTAACACCGCTTCAGTTTCGAAAATTGTAAGAGAGATTTCTACAAAAACTCCCTCAAGTCCCTAATGAACGTATCGAACTGGTCGTGATGGAGCCAATGGCCTGCGTTTTTGTAGTTTTTGACCGTGGCGTTTTTGAAATACTGGATCCGGCCATCCTCTTCAGGATTTGAAGCCCAGCTGTCTTCACCATAGCAAAGAAGGGTCGGACAGGTGATTTCACTCCATAATTTTTGCGTTTCTTCCGGGGTGATATCGAAAATCGGCCAGACTTTCATATAGTAATCAAATTTCCAGCTGAAGGTTCCATCTTCATTCTGGTTCACTGCATGGGTGGTGAGATGGAGAACCTGGGCGTCAGAGAGATGTTTATTCTCCTGCTTCATACGGGCAAGCGCATCTTCGAAAGTATCATAGCGGCGATGGGTCCGGGCACTGGCCGCGCGCTTTTTATCAATCCATTCGAGCCAGCGGGATTTAAGGCCGCGTTCCTGCGCTTCTTCTATCAGTTTGGGAGAAGGCCCCAACCCTTCAATCGCCACAAGTTTTCGCACCGTATCCGGATAAAGCCCGGCATAACGAAGAGACAGATTGCCTCCCATGGAGTGTGAAACGATTGTGACGGGATCGAGCTCCTTTTGATGAATAAGCTGGGCGATATCATACACATAGCCCTGCATGGTGTAATTCCCGTCCGAGCACCAGTCACTGTCTCCATGGCCTCGCAAATCAGGCGCAATGACGTGCCAGTCATGGCGAAGTTTTTCAGCGACCCAGTCCCAGTTCCGACAATGATCCCGCCC
>JAKSCD010000188.1 GCA_022360775.1 Sneathiellales bacterium
ATCCGCTGCATCCCCGATGATCAGCTCCGTGCGCGGATCATCATAATCCCCGTGGATACCGAGATATTCCTTTGACGTTTCGACAACCCGCTCATCAATTTCTACCATCACCACGCGCGAGACGAAATCATGCACCAGGACTTCCCGCAAGATGCCACCATCCCCGCCGCCGACAATAAGAACCTTCGCCTCTTCCCGTTCACGGCCCAGCAAAGGAACATGAACCGCCATTTCGTGATACATAAACTCGTCTGCCTGGGAAGCCTGTACCAAACCATCCAGCGTTAGAACCCGGCCAAAAGTGTCATGCTCGAAAATCTCGATTTTCTGGTAAGGGCTCTGTTCCTCATGGATTTTTGTCATATCCAGAGCATGGGTGAAGGCCACGCCTTCTGTTTCTTCATGCCACCAGTTTCGACTGATTTCGCTGATTTTCGTCATGATACTTTCTAACCGTTCAGGTCATTTTTACACATATGATCCAGAAGTGCCTTTGCGGCAGGCTGCAACAGATCAAAAACATAATTATAGTCGCTCATATCCCCATAATAGGGATCGGGTACTTCTTCTTCGGTTTCATTGGAAAAATCAAGCATCATCACAAGTTTTGCACGGCTTTCCCTGCTGGACATGCGTTTCAGATTTTCATAATTGCTGCGATCCATAGCGACTATGTAATCGAAGCGGTCAAAATCCGCTTTCTCAGCCTGTCGCGCCCTTAAATCGGACATATCAATGCCCCGACTTAAAGCCGCTTGCTGTGCCCGCCCGTCTGGAGGATTACCGATATGCCAGGCCCCTGTTCCCGCGCTATCAGTCCCGATTTTCTCTTCAAGGCCGGCATTCAAGACTTCAGCCCGAAAAATCGCTTCGGCGGAAGGTGACCGACAAATATTTCCAAGACAAACAAACAGAACCTTCTTCATAATAAACCCCTTCACTGGATCTCAGCGATGCAAGTGATCATATACTAGCTATCAATGAGGAGGCGAAGGAAGAAATGACAGAATTACTTTCACCTGAAGAGCGCGAAGAGGAATTTGGCCGCTTGATGGGCTGGCTTCAGCGCAGCGACAGAAATGCCATGGAAAAGAAATTCCTGTTCAAGGATTTTAACGAGGCCTTCGCTTTTATGAGCCGCGTTGCTTTAAAAGCGGAAAAAATGGATCACCATCCTGAATGGTTCAATGTCTATAACCGCGTGGAAGTCATCCTGGCGACCCATAGTGCGGGCGGCATCACCATGAAGGATATTGAACTTGCCCGCTTTATGGATCAGGTGGGCGACCCCTAAGATCGCCCCCTTACAAACGGCTTTATTTGGGTGCCATACGGATCGCGCCATCAAGGCGGATCACTTCGCCGTTCAGCATCTGGTTCTCGACAATATGCTGGGCGAGACCCGCAAATTCTGCCGGATTACCGAGGCGGCTTGGGAAAGGAACACTGGCACCGAGGGAATCCTGGACATCCTGCGGAAGACCAAGCAACAAAGGTGTTCCGAAAATACCAGGAGCAATTGTCATCACCCGCACTCCAACACCTGAAAGATCACGGGCGATCGGCAAAGTCATACCAACGATACCGCCTTTGGAAGCAGCATAGGCCGCCTGACCGATTTGACCGTCATAGGCTGCGACAGATGCTGTATTGATACAGACACCACGCTCTCCACTTTCCATCGGATCCAGTTTGGACATATCATCCGCTGCACGGCGCAGGCAGTTAAAGGTACCGATCAGGTTGATATTGATAACCTGCTCAAATTTATCGAGCGGATGCATGCCACGGCTTGAAACTGTTTTTGCAGCCGGGCCAATCCCGGCACAATTGACCAGGATACGTGCAGCGCCATGAGCATCGCGAGCACCATTAAAACCGGCTTCCACAGAAGCATCATCTGCAACATTCACAGTAAAAGCTGAACCACCGATTTTTTCGGCCATCGCTTCCGCAGCTTCTGTATTCAAATCAAAGATGGCGACTTTGGCACCCGCATCAGCCAATGCTGTTGCTGTTGCAGCACCCAAACCGGACGCCCCGCCGGTTACGATGGCAGCTTTACCGCTGATATCCATGTTCGTCTCCCATAAATCTAACGTTTGTTCATAAAACACACTGATGCCTTTGAATACACGGACCAGCGCAAAAAGGAAAGTATCTGTGTTGCAAAATAATGCATCAATCTCATATACAGGGTTATGCAAATAGATGATGAAGACATCTCCGCCTTTGATGCGGAAAAAATGCAAAGCGATAAACGCATCGTCATGCGGGAATTTGCCCAGAAGCTTAAAAGCACCATCGGTAAAATCCCCTTCGCCGAAGATGCGACTTCTGCTTTTTACTGCGCAATGGACGGGAAGAGCCCGGCCTATGTAAAAGCGGTCCTCTTTGGTGCGCTTGCTTATTTCATTATGCCTGCTGATGTAGTGCCCGACTTTATTGCAGGTCTTGGCTTTACCGATGATGCAAGTGTTCTCCTCGCCGCGATGAAAGCGGTGCATGCCAACATCACAGAAGATCATCGTATAAAAGCAAGAGATTTCCTGAACAAACAGGGTCTCACAGAGACTGAAGAAGAATAGCTAGCTTTTTTCTTCTCTCTTTCTGAGACGCGCTTCACGCTGGACAATATAAAGGCTGGACCCCACAATAATACTCGCGCCAAGCAGCATCCAGAAGGTAGGAACCTCCTGAAAAATCAGGAAACCGAGAATACCTGAAAAGATGAGGCGCATATAATCAAAAGGCGCAACCGCTGTTGCCTCCGCAACACTGAAAGCACGAATTGCGCAGTAATTTGCCCCGGATCCCACAGCCGCACCCGCTGCCAAAATTGCAAGTTGCTGCCATGTCGGTGTCTGCCAGACCAGCATGGCGGGAATAAAGGCAATCATTGCCCCGAAAACCCCGAAATAAAACATCATGGTTATGGGATCTTCTGTGCGGCTGAGTTTTTTAAGAAAGACGGAGACAAGAGCAACCATCAACGCCCCGAAGAGGGCGACCCCTGACGCCAGGCTTACATCCGCATTAGCCTGCACCATGATCAGAACGCCAAGAAAACCGACAAAAGTCGCAAGCCAACGACGCCAGCGAACAATTTCCCCAAGAAATAGAACCGCAAGAAGGATCAGAAACAGAGGCCTCGTAAAGGTAAGCGCCACAGCGTCAGCAAGAGGCATATGGGTAACAGCATAAAAAATACTCAGCATCCCTGAAATGCCGACAACCGCCCGGCCAAAATGCAGCTTCAGGACTTTTGTTCTAAGTGATCCAATTCCTTTTTTCAGCACAAAGGGAAGAACAACGAGAATACCGAAAACCGCCCGAATAAAACCCAGCTGAAAACTGTCCAGCTCCTGGCCCAGATATTTAATAACCAGGCTCATAACCGAGAAAAAAGCGCCGCCTAGCAGCATCCAGAGAGCCCCTTGGGCATTGGGGGGGATTTTATCCCAGAAACCTGGTGGCTCAGCGTCCTCAGCCGCGACTTCTGTCATGGGTTTTCGCCAAGCTTTGTTGCTGTCCCGCGGGCAATTTCCGAGCTTGCTTTCTTGCTCGTAACAGCATTAACCCGTGTTTCGCGCATGGCAATGTAAACGGTGGATGCAAAGATAATGGCAGCACCGATCCAGACATAGATATCCGGCTCCTGTGCGAAAAACATAAAGCCAATAATCGCCGAGAAAATCAATCTGAAGAAATCAAAAGGCAGGACATAGGTCGCATCCGCAACCGCAAAGGCGCGGGTAAAAAACAGATGCCCCAATGTTGCGCAAAAGCCCATTCCAGCGACATAAAGCCATTGCTCCAATGTCGGATTAATCCAGACCATCAATGCCGGAACCAGTGACATGGGAATAATAATAATCTGGGTCCAGGCGACGATGGAGGGCGTTGTCTCTGTACTGGACAACATTTTCACGCAAGTAACAGAACAGGCCATAAATGCCGCAGCGACCAGAGCAGCCCAGGTTCCTGGCCCCATTTCGATGAGACCTGGTCGCAGGATAATCATTGCCCCGACGAAACCGATAATAATGGCCATCCAGCGCCGGAAACGAACAACCTCTTTCAAAACAATAATCGCCAGCAGAGTTCCAAAAATAGGGGCCGTGAAATTCAACGCGACAGCCTCTGCCAGAGGAATAACTGTTACGGCATAGAACCAGGCCAACATGGAGATAAAGCCACATGTTCCCCGAATAAGAAAGAGAACGGGCCGTTCTGTTTTAAGGCCAGAGAGTCCATTTTGTAAAAACCAGGGTGCCAACGCAATCAAGCCAGCCATATTGCGTAAAAATACAATTTCAAAAACAGGCATACCACTATTGGCAAGCGATTTGATCAATCCGCCGAGTACGGAAAGAAAAACACATCCAATGGTCATTAAAATAGCCGCCTGAATGGCAGCGGGAGCGTTTTGGAAGGGCCTCAATACGAGGTTGGTCTCAGACATTAAACAATATTAATTCGCTAGCTAACAAACATAAAGTGCATTATTTGCAACCCTGCCCTGCATTTATCCTCAACAAAAAAAGGGCTGTAAAAACAGCCCTTTAATTCGTTCATATTGAAACGCTGTTAGTTGACGAGCGTCGCTTCCGTTTTCTCGCGAACCTCATCCAGAGTGACTTCCGGCGCCAGCTCAACAACTTTAAGGCCTCCTTCAACCACATCAAAGACACCAAGGCCTGTAATAATGCGATCCACGACTTTCTTACCAGTCAATGGCAAGGTACAGGATTTCAGCAGCTTGGTTTCACCGGCTTTATTAGTGTGATCCATAATGATCACAACCTTCTTCACGCCAGCTACCAGGTCCATGGCACCGCCCATTCCTTTGACAAGCTTTCCAGGGATCATCCAGTTGGCCAGATCCCCCTCTTCAGAGACTTCCATTGCGCCCAGAATGGAAAGGGCGATATGACCCCCGCGGATCATGGCAAAACTGTCAGCAGAATTGAAATAACTGGTCCGATCCAATTCGGTAATGGTTTGCTTCCCGGCATTGATCAGATCGGCATCAATTTCCGCTTCTGTCGGGAAAGGCCCCATTCCGAGCATTCCATTTTCCGACTGCAAAGTGACATCCACTCCTTGTGGAATATAGTTTGAAACCAATGTGGGGATCCCGATACCGAGATTCACATAGGTGCCGTCTTCAAGTTCCTGCGCTGCACGGGCAGCCATCTGATTACGATCCCAAGGCATGTTTTCTCTCCTCTCAGGCTTCCCGAATTGTCCGTTGTTCAATGCGTTTTTCGTGCTCACCTTTAATGATGCGCTGCACATAAACACTTGGGGTGTGGATATTATCCGGATCAATGGATCCAACCGGCAAAATTTCTTCAACCTCGGCAACGGTAACCTTGCCGCATGTTGCTGCGAGCGGATTAAAATTACGCGCCGTTTTACGATAAATCAGGTTCCCCTGCTCATCCCCTTTCCAGGCTTTGACAATCGCCAGATCAGCAACAATCCCCCGCTCCAGAACGTAGGTTTCACCGTCAAAGTCTTTGGTCTCTTTGCCTTCAGCGACAAGTGTTCCAACACCTGTTTTGGTATAGAAGCCCGGAATACCGGCACCGCCAGCCCGCATTCTTTCCGCCAGGGTTCCTTGCGGGTTGAATTCCAGCTCAAGCTCTCCGGAAAGATACTGCCGCATAAATTCAGCATTTTCACCAACATAGGAAGAAACCATTTTCCTGACCTGCTTGGTCTGCAGCAAAACGCCAAGGCCAAATTCATCCACGCCAGCATTATTGGAATAGACGGTCAGATCTTTAACCCCTGAATCGCGAATTGCTGCAATCAGGTTTTCCGGAATACCACACAACCCGAACCCGCCAGCGGCGATGGTCATACCGTCAAACAGCAGACCTTCCAGCGCGGCGCTCGCATCTGAATATTGTTTCTGTGCCATTAAATGGACTCCTACCCTTTATAGACGACGGACAATCAGCGAAGCATTGCTGACGCCTCTCTGGCTGAAGACAGTAATTTCATCCAGCTCAATTTCCGCGGCGATCATAGACAGAATGGCTGCGAGTTAAAACTCAAAAACGACAAATTCCGTAGGGTTTGCGTCCTTTTTTTCGCATCTGCGAAAAAAAACCACTCTATCGTTCTCTCAACCAGAGGATATTGAGATCATTGAAGAGCTTGAAAAGCGGTGCAAAGAGTTTTCGAAAACTCTCCCAGTTAAGGGAAAGCTCGTTTTGAATATCGCTTAAACACCGTTTCCCATCCATCAGTGCGACAATCTCCGAACATCGCGGAGGAAGTGGAAAAGACACATTTTGTCCATCAAAGGAAACATTCAGCGCTTTTAGCCCTTTCAAACCGCTGGCGAATTCCCTTGCCGGTTTCTCATGCTGTAAAAGCGGAACCATGTGAGGCGCGATTTTCGCAACTGATGTACTTAAGTATTCCTTTTTCTTTGCATAAAAGACGTGGGTCTTGATATTGCCTTTAATCTTTTCAGCAAGCGCCGCCTTCTCGGTCATATCCATTTTTTTGATACGTTTGAGGGCCGTTTCTTCCTTGATATAAAGTACAGGATCATAATTTACTGGCTCAATAAATCCGGTAACCCCCAAATTCCGGCTTGCGAGAAATTCGACGATTTCCTCAACAAGATAGCTTCGATCCCTTGGGTGCAGGAGCAGATCAAAAAAAGCAGCATCTTCGCCCATCTTATGATCACCAACAAAAGGATTGCGAACCAGCCAGTTCGTCGATGGAAGGTTTTCCACCAGTTTTTTTGATTGTCTGACCTGCCGGGCTAACGGATCATCTCCGTAAAGGACTTTAAGGGCGTCCTGCACATGATAGACACCGGTTCTCCCCAATGTCGCATAGAGCATGAGACCAAGTCCGCCCTCTTCATTCAACACCGAGGTCAGAGCTCCCAGACCTTCTTCAGGATCTTCAAGATGATGAAGAACACCGCAGCAATCGATATAGTCAAACGGCTCAAGGCCCATGGAAGGAAGATCCAGCAACGACCCTGTATAAAAAGTCATATTGCTGAGGCCACGAACCTTTGCCCGCTCCTCAACAACCTTTCGGCTCGCCTTTGAAAGATCAAGATAGGTTACAGAGGCTTTATTGCCCTGATCCGCTAGCTGTTGCGCCAGGCAAATGGCAGCATCCCCGGTGCCACCCCCGGCAACAAGCGCCCGGAAAGGCCCCGAAAAATCAGCCTTTCCGGCAAAAAGATAATGATTGAGTTCATTCAGATTACTGGGGCTACCAACAATCAGGCGTTTTTTTTCATCTTCCGGATTTCGGGGAGGATAGGGAAAATCCTCATATTGCTGCTTGACGGCCTTGTCCCGTCGGTTCCTCCCCTTTGACACTCAATTCAGTCCTTTACAGTGATAATCACTTTACCCGTTGTTTTACGGGACAAAAGTGCCTTCATGGCATCTGCACCCTGCTCCAGCGGGAAATGTGTGGAAACATGAGGCTTGATTTTCCCCTCTTCCACCATTTTAAGCATGGCTGTGAAATTCGCCCGGTTTTTCTCCGGTGTCCGGCGGGCAAATTCACCCCAGAAAACACCCATAACCGAGCAGCCTTTGAGCAAGGCAAGGTTGGTTTTAAGTTCCGCAATTCGTCCGGATGCAAAACCGATAACCAAAAGGCGCCCTTCCCAGTTGATGCAACGCATGGACTGGTCAAAAGCATCACCGCCAACAGGATCATAAATCACGTCAGCCCCTTTGCCGTCGGTCAATTCCTTGACCCGATCCTTAATACTCTCTGTTGAATAGTTGATGACATGATCAGCGCCATATTGGCGCACAATATCCATTTTTTCATCAGATCCAACAGTTCCAATAACGGTCGCACCAAGGGCTTTACCCAGTTCAACAGCATTGAGGCCAACACCGCCAGCGGCGCCGTGCACCAGAAGGACCTCACCGGCTTTTATCTGGGCCCTATCAACGAGGGCGTGATAAGTCGTTCCGTAAGTCACAGGGAAACCTGCGGCCTGATCGAAAGGCATGTTATCCGGAATAACATAGGTTGCCTCTGCCGGTGCAACCACATATTCGGCGAAACCGCCAACTCCATGATTGGACATCACACGATCCCCAACCTTGATACCTGTGACCCCGTCACCAACTTCAGTTATGATGCCAGCACTTTCCATCCCCGGTGCGAACGGGAAAGCCGGCTTAAACTGATATTTGCCTGCAATCATCAACGTGTCAGGGAAGTTGAGGCCCACCGAATGGACCTGGATTTTCACGGTGCCTGCTGTGACTTCAGGTTCCGCAATATCCTCCATCACCAAGATATCCGGTTCACCAAATTCTTTACAAAGAAGAGCTTTCATTTCATTCCCAATTTTTGTTATGTCCTCAATTGAGGAACTTTTTGTTGCGCTGCATATAAGCCTGCCTTATCTCGAAAAAAAGGTCAAACCTGATCTTGATCCGTCCCCCCGGAGCCCACCTCAATATCATTCCAGTTTTTATAGGTGGGCAACACAAATTCATCCATTTCCCTGTGCATTTCTTCTGTCATAATACCAAGCTCTTCTAGCAACTGACCCAGGGCAATTTCCACGCCGCGGGTATTCCCATCCTGTGCTTTCATGGCAATGCCAAGCCCGCTCTCCGGCAATGCAGCAAGATAAACGCCCTCAGCGCCCACTTTTGCGATCACTTTTCCCTTGGCAGATCGATTGAGTGCAGTACAAAGCCTGTCGGAACCCGCAATCATTTCAGGCTGCTCCGCGATCGCTGCCTGAATTTTTTTACACGCAGCCGCACGTTCTTCGGACAGTTTTTCAGGATTTGCAAATCGGGCTATGGCAAGAGCAGCGTTCGATAAGGGAATACCTAGCGTGGGAATAGAGCATCCATCAATGCCGACAGGCGCGCCGGAAAGATCAAGATCTGTAAAATCCTCAAGAACCTTGACGAGTCGCTTCTGCACAGGATGATCGAGATTTATATATCCTTTGTGATCTTCGTTCAGATGAACAGAGGTTGTAAGAAAGCCAGTATGTTTGCCGGAACAGTTATTATGCGCCGTTGTTGGTGTTTTACCAGCAGCCGCTAATGCCCGCTCTGCAGGGCGATAGGTTGGCCAGTGGCTACCGCATTCCAAGTCATCAATTGTGCGCCCGATTTTCCTGAGCCAGTCAAGCACCGCCTCCACATGAATGTCTTCGCCTGTATGGGAGGCGCAGGCAAGGGAGATTTCCTTGCTTGTGAGGTTAAACGCATCCGCAGCCCCGCTTTCTACAAGAGGAAGCGCCTGAAGGGGCTTAATGGCTGATCTTAAATAAACCGGCCTATCTGTCTCGCCATAGGATTTCAGGATTTTTCCATGCGCATCTGAAATAACGGCCGTGACCTGATGACGGCTTTCAACCATGCTTCCGCGGCTGATATTCACCATCAAAGGAGAAACAGAAGAGCTTGCGTCGACTTTTTTCATCTGGATAATCCTGAAAAAGCATAATACCAAGGGCGATACACTATCCGATTTTTCGGTATGGAGTTAAGAAAAAACATGACAAGCAGAGGCTATTTCGGGATAGGCATCGAGGGGGTCAGCAAACCCATGAATGCCGGAAATCTGTTCAGGACAGCAAACGCCTTTGGCGGAAGCTTTGTCTTTACCGTCGGGGCTGAATATTCGGTTCGTAAAGCCAAGTCCGATACCAGCGTCGCGCCGAAGAATATCCCTTGGTATGATTTTGACACGATCGATGACATGATCCTGCCCAGAATGTGTAAAATAGTTGGGGTGGAACTTCTTGATGAAGCAGAAGAGCTTCCCAGTTTCTTTCATCCGGTGAGCGCCGCCTATGTTCTTGGAAGGGAACGTGGGTCGCTCTCTCCGGCAATGCAGGAAAGATGTGATTACTTCATCAAAATTCCGACAAAGTTCTGTTTGAATGTTGCAACTGCTGGTGCCATTGTTATGTATGATCGTATTGTAACGCATGGCCGCTTTGCAGAGCGTCCAACTGGCGAGCTTGGAAAATCCGTTCCCTTGCCGGATCATGTGCAGGGCGGACCGAAAAGCAGAAAACCGAAGACCTGACCAACATTTTATCTTGATTGAGAGAGTGTTTTTAGGAAGATTTATGTCAATTCAGGATAAATCGACATCTCTGGAAAAAACCATAAGAGGCCGTTATTCTTTTCCCATGATTATTTCGCTCAAACGAATTCTCGCAACTGGCGCGGCTATCGCCGGCCTTTTTCTGTCCACGCAAGCTATTGCAGCAAATTCCGACCCGCGGGCGCTTGGAACCTTCAAGGACTGGCAAGCCTATACCTGGCTCGAGAACGGGAGTAAAGTCTGCTACATGCTGTCCCGGCCCAACAAATCTCTACCGCAGAATGTAAAGCGCGGGGATATTTATCTGATGGTGACCTACCGGCCGAAATCCCGGTCAAAAGAAGAGGTCAGCCATGTCACGGGCTATACCTATAAAAATAAATCGACCGTTGATATTGTGGTTGGAAAGCGCAAGTTCAAGCTGGCAACAGACGGTGATGTCGCCTGGATTCCCGAGGGCGAAAGTGATGCAAAGCTGATCAGTGCCATGCGCCGTGGATCAAAGCTTATTGTAAAGGGACGATCTTCGCGCGGAACATTGACAACAGATAGTTATTCCCTGCAGGGCTTTACAGCGGCGCATAAGCAGATTAGAAAAAGCTGCAGTTAAGAGGGCTGAGCTAGTCGCCCGCGCTTGTAAGAAGTATAATATCGCTATGGCACATTTAATTCCGGATGTAGAGGCTGTCGATCGGCAGCCTGAACTTTTGGCTATTCGCAAAAACCTGGTCGGCCTGACCCGGAAGGAAATTGCGGCGGCCCTGATCGAGGCGGGAGAAGCTGAAAAGTCAGCTAAAATGCGTGCTCGGCAGCTCTTCCACTGGCTTTACTACAGAGGCGCTGACAACTTCGAGGAGATGACCTCCATCTCCAAGGAAATGCGTGCAAAGCTACCGGAAAGCTTCACTGTAGACCGCCCTGAGATAACAAGTTTGCAGCAGTCTGTTGATGGCACGCGCAAGTGGCTTGTAAAATTTCCGGACGGCCAGGAGGTCGAATCAGTTCATATTCCTGAAGAGGATCGCGGTGCCCTTTGTGTCTCCAGTCAGGTGGGATGTACCCTGACATGCAGCTTCTGCCATACAGGGACCATGAAGCTGGTCCGCAACCTGACAGCAGGCGAGATTATTTCCCAGATGCTGATTGCCCGCGATACCATCGGCGAATGGCCGAGCCCGAAAGGCAACAGGATGATCTCCAATATCGTCATGATGGGAATGGGGGAACCTCTTCTGAACTATGACAATGTTGCCAAAGCTCTTTCCATCATTATGGATGGTGAAGGCATATCGCTTTCAAAACGCCGCATCACGCTATCCACTTCAGGTGTGGTCCCGAAAATCCGCCAATGCGGAGAAGAACTGGGTGTCAATCTGGCGATTTCCCTGCATGCGGTCACAAACGATGTCCGGGATATATTGGTGCCAATTAATAAACGCTATCCCATCAAGGAACTTCTTCAGGCCTGTAAAGACTATCCTGCAAGCAATAATGCCCGCCGTATTACCTTTGAATATGTCATGCTGGATGGCATTAATGATAGCCCTGCCGATGCTCGAGAACTGGTCCGGCTACTGAAAGGGGTTCCGGCAAAAGTGAACCTGATCCCTTTCAACCCCTGGCCAGGAAGTAACTATAAATGCTCCAGCAATAATGCCATTCATCGTTTTGCCAAAATCGTAAATGATGCCGGTTATTCCTCGCCAGTGCGTGTCTCCCGTGGTCAGGATATTATGGCTGCTTGCGGCCAGTTAAAATCTGCCAGCAAAAAAGAGCGGGCTTCAACCCGGCGTGCTCAGGCATCCTGACAAGATTATTATGACAATGGACAGCACAGTTTTCTCTACCTATAAGTGAGAAAACTGTAGTCACCTCGCTAAATTGAAAATTTCACAAGGCCCGCACCACCCTCAATAGTTGCCGAAAACCCTTCTCGGCTTTTATAAAGCTGAGCGCTGAAGCAATAAGAAAACTCTCATTTTCCTCGCCTGCGCACTTCATCAAATTATATCTTATAAAAATTAATTATTGTTTTATTAATATTTAATACTCGCAATAGGAGATACCACATTCAAATCGGCGCCAGGGAAAATGGAAAATCAAAAAATTCGGGTTCAGATCGCCTTAATCTCTCTTACCATCGTTATCGGCTTTTCAGTTACAGCTGGAATTTATCTCTTTAATCAAAGCCTCCTCAAGACGGCATTGCATGAAAAAGATGCAGCCATTACCGCGTCGAATGTCGTTGAAGACATCAGGTATAATTTCCTGAATGCACGGCGAAATGAAAAAGATTTCCTGATCCGCCTGGATGAAAAATACATTCAAAAACATAGTAAAACATCACAAGCAATAACCTCCCGCCTCCAGCATCTTGAAAAAACCTACCCGGATACGGATATCAGATCCCTTGTTGGACAGGTACAGGCGACATTTTCAGATTATGTGGCGCAATTCAAGCTGGTCTCAGACAACTGGATAACTGCAGGCCTCACCCCTAAAACAGGCTTGCAAGGCGAGTTACGCAAAGCCGTGCATAATGTTGAGAGCGAACTCAAAAAGTATAAACAGCCGGAAATGACGGTTACTATGTTGATGATGCGTCGACATGAAAAAGATTTTCTGATGCGGATTGATCCCAAATATGTCAAACGCATGGAGGCCCGTCTGGCTGAATTTACGGATCAGCTTGAGCAATCCTCATTTCCTTCAGATACCAAGTCATTGCTAACAAAACAAATGCTCGCGTATCATAAAAGCTTTAACTCTCTCGCGGCCCTTCGCCTTGAGCTTGTACCGGAAACAGCCCGGTTAAGTAAACTCTTCGCCATTTCAACTCCGGTTTTCGAGGATCTTGAGGAACGAATACAGAATATTGAAGCCACAGCCAGCCAGTCTTCTGACGCAGCCATCACAAATACCTTGTTTGTGATGATTGCTGTTATGGCGGCAATCGGTCTGGGTGTTGTTCTCCTCTCCTTATGGATCGGCAACCGCCTCAGCGGTAAAATCGCACGGATGGTTTCTGTCATGAAGGAGTTGGCCGCTGATAATCTGCAAATCGATGTTCCCGATCAACACTTGCGAAACGAGTTGGGCCTTATGGGCCAAGCTGTTCAGGTTTTCAAGGAAAACGGTATTGAAAAACAGCGTCTTGAAGCGGAACGGCTGGTGCAGGAAGAAAAGGACCGTGAACGCGCAGAACAGGAGAAAAGAGAAAATGAAGCGCGCCTGATCGTTGCGGAAGAAAACCAAAGGATTCGCGATGCCCTGGATACATGCGCTGCAAATATTATGGTTGCGGATGCAAGGGACCGGATTATCTATTGCAACCTTTCTCTGCTCAATCTTTTGAAATCCTCCCTAAACGATATCCAGCAAGCAGTTCCGAATTTTTCCGTTGACCAAATATCTGACCGATCGCTGAACGATTTCACGGTCAGGGACGCTGCAGGAGAAGGATCCTCGCAGCAAAAAATGGGGCGCAAAACCTTTAGCCTGAAATCTACGCCAGTTCACAATGCTGAAGGAAACAAAATCGGCACAACCGTAGAGTGGCATGATTTAACCGAAGAACTCGCTGTGCAACAGGAAGTGGATGAACTGGTCCAGGCGGTTGTCGTTGGAGATTTCTCAAAACAGATTTCACTGGAAGGAAAATCCGGATTTATGGAACAGCTGGTAACGGCTATGAACCAGCTAACAACCACCATCAGTACAGTTATCAACGAAGCCGTTATTGCATTTTCAGCCTTGGCGGAAGGGGACCTCACTCATCATATTGAAAAAGATTTTGAAGGAACCTACAACACCCTCAAACAGGACAGTAACAAGACCACCGATCAGTTACAGGAAATTGTCCAGAATATCAGTGAACTGGTCCAACAGGTGGATTCCATCGCCTCCGAGGTTTCTGCAAGCAGCACCGATCTGTCAGATCGAACACAGTCCCAGGCCAGCATGCTGGAAGAAACAGTGTCCACGATGGAAGCGCTTAAAAATATCGTTGTGGAAAATGCAGAAAGTGCCCGCAATGCCAACCAGATGGCGAGCACCGCCCGAAATTCAGCCTCATCCGGTCAGCAAGTGGCCGATGAAGCGGTTTCGGCTATGGAAGCTATTCAGGAATCTTCAGAAGAAGTGGGACAAATTATCAGTGTCATCGACGAAATTGCCTTCCAGACCAACCTCCTGGCCCTTAATGCCAGCGTAGAAGCAGCGCGGGCCGGGGATGCCGGACGCGGATTTGCAGTTGTTGCGACAGAAGTGAGGACACTGGCGCAACGCACGGCGGAAGCCGCCTCCAATGTCAAACATCTGATTGCGAATAGCAGCAACCAGATCCTGGACGGGGTCGAGAGGGTTAGAAAGACCGGGACATTCTTAACGGATATGGTGGATTCGATCCAGTCAATTGCCATAACCGTTGAAAAAATCTCCGAGGCGAGTGATGAACAGGCTTCCGGTATTGCAGAAACAAATGAAGCACTCAGCCATATCGATCAGATGACCCAGCAGAACGCAGCCATGGTAGAGCAAAGCTCAGCCGCAGCGCTCTCTTTGAAAGACCAGTCCAGCACGATGGGAGATCTGGTTACTTTCTTTAAAATAGAAAGAACAGGATAAGCATCCGTTCAGGAAACCGGGAAAACGCGCGCCAGGACAGGCGCTCGTTTTTATGTTTATTCTAGTTTTCCGCAGATGGTGATACTGCCTTGTTTTTCTTCTCATCAGGATGCCAGCCAGGAGGCTTGATCAGATAGGAGAGCGCCTTTCCAACACTGTCTGCCTTTATCATATCCCCAAACAATCGGCCAAATCCGTGGGAAAAGACAACAAGCGGATTATTGCTGTTTATTGGCTCTGTCACACCATAAACCACCTTTTCCTGCTCTTCTTCAAAGGTACCGAACATCTTGTCCCAGATAATGAAAATACCCGCATAATTCTTATCCAGGTACTTACGGTTGGATCCATGATGCACCCGATGATGGGACGGCGTATTCATCACGGCCTCAATCCAGCGGGGGAATTTTCCTATCGCTTCGGTATGCAAGGCTGTCTGGTAGAGCTGCACCAGCATCTCACAGAAAAAGATGACAAAGGGATGAAAACCGATAAAGGCCAGCGGCAAATGGAAAAATATGGGAAAAACACTGTCCAGCGGCCCAAACCGGTAGGCGACCGAAATATTAAAATGAGGGGAGGAATGATGCACCGAATGTGTCGCCCAGCCAATGCCAATGACATGCACAGCACGATGTTCCCAATAATAGGCGACGTCAGCCAGAATAAGGCAGAGCAGGATTGTCCAGCCAGTAATGGGAATAGTGAAAACCCGATAATATTCATAAACAACAAAGAAAATCGTTACATAGGTTGCTGCAATTACAAAACCGATACCGAGATAGAAAATAAAGGTTATAGCATTGGCGATCGTATCTCCCGCTATATCCCAGCTCATCTTCTTTTTGATCAGGTAGCGTGTGACCTCAAAAGCGAGAAAAAAGAACGAGAAAACCAGAAACCAGTTTCCCACCATTTCCTCCCAGTAGGGAAGATAATCCTGATGAATGATCTCGGACAAAATCTCCATAAGCAAGGGCTCCTACTCCACCAGACTAAGCGTTTCTCAGTTAAGCAAAAAAGAGAAAACAGAAAGTGAATTATCAAAATTGACAATTTACATATGATATCCATTTAGTTTATTGTCAATAGTGATAATTTACTGGAGAACACGATGCCTCGTCCGTCTTTGAAAAATCGGCGCCGCGAAGAAATACTGGATGCTTACGAGATCTGCGTGGCCAAATTTGGTGTCGAAGGCGCGACGCTTGAGAAAACCGCTGAAGAAGCGGGCCTCGCCCGAGCGCTCCTGCGTCATCATGTTGGCAATCGGGAAGAACTTCTGGATGCGCTTGTGACCCGATTTTTAGAGAATTCCGAAATCCAGACAAAAGGATTTTACGCAGCACTGCCTGCCAACAATCGGATGGAAACCCTGATTTCCTGGCTATTTGATCCGGAATATAGTGATTCCCGATCCGTCCTTGTTGCAGAAGCCTTGATCGCAGCATCTGAAGCCCGCCCAAAGCTTGGTGTAAAAATAAAAGCATGGGTTGAGGACTTCGTGAAACAACTTTCACAGGAGATTTCTCAACACGCCCCGCAGGAAAGTCCTGAAGCGATAGAGGAGGTCGCCATGGGCATTACAGCCCTGTATTTTAACGCAGAATCCCTCACCCCGCTTGGTGCTCTTCCCGATATCCGAAAAACATCTGCCGCCACCTGCCTGCGCCTTCTGAAAAGCCTGAAGAAAGGAGACGTCAAATGACCTTGGATATTGCCCCTTCAAAAGAGACATATCTAAGCAAATCCATTTTTAATCTGGAATTTGAGAACCTGTTTCAGAAAAGCTGGTTTTTTGCGGGCGTTACATCGGACCTTCCAGAAGCGGGAAGTTACAAAACACTTCATTATGCAGGCTATTCCTATCTGCTTATCAAAGATAGAAACGGAAATTTAAGGGCATTTCACAATCTTTGCCGACATCGGGGAGTTGAACTCCTTGAAGGCGATGGAAAACTTGAAAAACACATCACCTGCCCCTATCACCGCTGGACATATTCAGAGGAGGGAAGACTCATTGCAGTCCCTAGCCAGAAAACCTGCTTCGCTGATCTGGATAAAAACAGCTGGAACCTGAAAAATGCAGGCCTTGGCATTCTCAATTCTCTTATTTTTCTTCATCCCGATCCGGATGCCTGTTTTGAAAACTGGATTGCACCGGTTAAGGATTTCCTATGGCCGCATGATCCAACGTCCAGTGAATTGAAAGAACAGCCTGAATTGATCTATGAAATGCAATGCAACTGGAAGATTTTTGCGGAAAATGCGCTTGATGGATATCATCTTTCCCATTTGCATGCAGAAACATTGGGAGGGCCTCGCCCTGAAGAAAATGAATGGATCCGCTGTCAAGATCATCTCATCTGGTATGCGCGGGACGGAGATGGTGACAGACACTCGCTTCCCTTGCCTGTACGCGACAGTCTTGAACGACGCCGGGCCTCCAAGATCGCGCATGTAAAAAAACACGTGTTCGGGGGAGTTTATTTTCTGTTTCCAGCAACATTAATTGTTCCAACCCCTTATAATTTCAGTGTTAGTCAGCTTCTCCCTTCAGATGAAGGGAGCACAGATCTTCTTGTCCGTAACTGGAGCCTTAACAGCTGGTTTGGAGGGGAGGATTACTCGCTCAAGGATATTGACGGATATGATCCTGAAACGGGCAAAATCCGGTCTGTTAAATGGTCTCGCCCAGCCCTTAAAAGCAATGATTTCCAGACAGAAGATGTCTGGATCGCGGAAAAACGGCATAAAGGTCTTCGATCGCCGGCCTATGAAACCGGGCCATTTGCGGACGGAAGTGGCGGCGAAGAAGCGGTTCTGTGGCTTTACAGCGCCCTCCGGCGGCAGATCGACTATCCAGATCAGCGATAACAGAAAAACCTCGACCTTAAAATCTCACGATTAATTTAACACCCTTACCCTTGGATCAAATAACCTGATCCATAACTGATATATTAAATTAAATTTTAATCATATTTCCGGTATCAAGAATACAGGTTTCAGTGAGGAGCTAGCCGTGAGTGACATTTCATTCAAACTGGTTTTCAGTAAAAAAATCATTATTCGCGCCTGTTATGTTGCGATTGTCGCTGGCACCGCTCTCACTTTAATCAATCAGTGGGATGGCCTCTTTGGATCAGGTACTTTCAGCTGGTCAAAATTCCTTCTGACCTATTGCGTCCCGTATCTGGTATCCACTGCGTCCAGTTATCTGGCGGCAAGGGCGGACCAAAACGAACAACAAGCCGTTAATATGGCATCTGAAGAGAATTCCATTTCCTTGGACCCACAACCATTCTCTTTTGATGAGGATGCAAAACCAGAGCCGATCGAGGAGATTTTGCCTGTAGCGCCAGAGGAAAATACTACCCTCTCACCAGAGCAGGAAGACCAGACACCTGCTCCTGATTTTGAGCCTGTCTATAGTCTCATCGGCCTGGCCCTGAACACAGGCAGTGAAATCAAAAACAACGCGACAAATGTCAACACAACCTCGAAGGAAAGAAGTCTTTTCATCGGGGACTTGCTCCTTAAGTCGGAAAATCTGTGTGAAAAGATCGATCTGCTTCTCGGACAAATGACGGAAAATAAAACCAATCTCGGGGAAGCCAGTCAGGCCGCACAAATCCTAACCGATTCCTTTAGCGGGATCAGTCTGGAAATGAAGGAAGGGCGAGAGAATAGTAAACGACTTGGCGAACGGGCACAGAAATTCAGCGCGCAATTTGCGGAAATTCACGGGATTGCCACGGAAATCTCCAAAATAGCCGAGCAGACTAATCTTCTTGCCTTGAACGCAACTATTGAAGCTGCGCGTGCGGGAGATGCGGGTAAAGGCTTCTCAGTTGTCGCCAGTGAAGTGAAGCAGCTGGCAACCGATGTGACCAAAGCAGTGGATAAGGTAAACGCACAACTGACAGAACTTTCCGGAGAACTGGAAACCCTGCTTTGTGGGATCGGGTCACTTGAGCATGTCATGGAAACAACAGAAGAACGCATCAGCAAGGACAAGCTTGAAGCGGAAACATCCAAGGAAAATCTGGAGAAAAATCTGGATCAGTCACAAAGTCACCTGAACTCCCTTTCCGAGGAACTCGCCCTTATTCCTTCGCTCACCAACGCCATTCGCGAGATCAAGGCAAATACCGAAGGCGCGGTGACCGGATCCGCCCGAAACATGGAATTGACCGAAAACCTGATCAGCAATCTTCAGACTGCGAATGACACACTTCGCCAGCAGGTCAGCTGATCTCATCGAATATATAGAAATTTCAGCATCCTTTCCCTTGCGGGGCCTGAGATTTTCCCTTATTTTGCGCGCGTCTTAATAAGAAGATCCAGATTTCCATTAAAGGTACGCTGTCATGTCCCAAGACATAAAAAAAGTCGTGTTGGCCTATTCAGGAGGCCTTGATACCTCAGTTATTCTGAAGTGGCTTCAAACCACATATAACTGCGAAGTCGTCACTTTTACTGCTGACCTCGGTCAGGGTGAAGAGCTTGAACCAGCGCGCGCCAAGGCCGAGCTTCTCGGCATCAAGGAAATCTATATTGATGATCTTCGCGAAGAGTTTGTCCGTGATTTCGTTTTTCCCATGTTCCGCGCCAATGCGGTTTATGAAGGCCAGTACCTTCTTGGCACGTCCATTGCCCGCCCGCTGATTTCAAAACGCCAGATCGAAATTGCGCGTGAAGTTGGTGCTGATGCGGTGGCTCATGGTGCAACCGGCAAAGGCAATGACCAGGTTCGTTTTGAGCTGGGTTATTACGCACTCAATCCTGACATCAAGGTAATTGCACCCTGGCGGGAATGGGACTTGAACTCCCGTACCAAACTCATTGATTTTGCCGAGAAGAACCAGATCCCCATCCCGAAAGACAAGCGCGGTGAAGCACCTTTCTCTGTGGATGCTAATCTTCTTCATATTTCTGCGGAAGGAAAAGCCCTCGAAGACCCCTGGGAAGAAGCAGGCGAATATGTCTATACCCGCTCCGTTGCGCCGGAAGATGCACCGGATACACCGACCTATATTGAAATCGAATATGAAAAAGGCGATCCGGTGGGCCTGAACGGCAAACGTTTAAGTCCCGCTGAAATGCTGACGGCCTTGAATAAGCTGGCTGGTGATAACGGTATTGGCAGGCTGGATCTGGTGGAAGGCCGTTTTGTTGGTATGAAATCTCGCGGTATCTACGAAACACCAGGCGGTACCATTATGCTCGAGGCCCACAGGGGCATTGAGCAAATCACCCTTGATCGCGGTGCCATGCATCTGAAAGATGATATCATGCCTCGCTATGCGGAACTGATTTACAATGGTTTGTGGTTCTCTCCAGAACGTGAAATGCTGCAGGCGCTGATCGACAAGAGCCAGGAAAAGGTTTGCGGCGTTGTGCGTCTTAAACTCTTTAAAGGCCGTGCAAGCGTTGTCGGGCGGAAGAGTAAATTCTCTCTTTATTCCATGGAGCATGTGACTTTTGAGGAAGACACTGTCTATGACCAGCGGGATGCTGAAGGCTTTATTAAACTCAATGCCCTTCGTCTGAGATTGCTTCACCGCCAAAAAGGTGACTAGGATAAATAAACAAGGCGGCCACAGGCCGCCTTGTTTATGTCAATATCGCCCGAAGGGATCATCCGGATCCTCTTCAAAATCCTGAACCTCTTCCACATAGGGAATATAGCGATCCTTGATAAAAAGGATTGCGGCAAACACCCCGCCTGCCAGTCCCCCGATTAAAACTATGGAAAAAGCATCCGGGAACCAGCTTAAATCCCAGGATACATTCAGGACACCCAGAACAAAAATCAAGGCCGCCCCGGGAAGGGCAACAAGCAATATTGCAAAAACAATCCCTGTGAACCCGCCGAGAATTACCGACTTGGCAAATTGCTTCAGAAGTTCGGGTTCAAATCGCACGTTTTATTCCTCACGTGATACGGGGTTCTTCAATTTCTGCTATACGGCAAGCCGCTGTCACCGTATTTGCAAGCAGACACGCGATGGTCATGGGGCCAACGCCTCCCGGAACAGGTGTAATGGCACCAGCGACCTCTTTTACGGCCGCAAAATCCACATCACCAACCAGACGTGTTTTGCCTTCTTCGGCCGGGATGCGGTTGATACCAACATCAATAACCGTTGCACCTGGTTTAACCCAGTCCCCCTCAATCATTTTTGGACGCCCAACCGCTGCAATCAGGATATCAGCGGCTTTGCAGACTTCAGGAAGGTTCCTGGTCCGTGAATGAGCTATCGTGACTGTACAATTCTCCGCAAGGAGCAAATTGGCCATGGGCTTACCTACAATATTAGAGCGGCCAACAACAACGGCATTGAGCCCGGACAAGTCGCCAATCCGGTCTTTTAACATCATAATGCAACCAAGCGGCGTGCAGGGAACCATAGCGGGCAGTCCAACGGCCTGCCGGCCCGTATTCACCACATGGAAACCGTCAACATCCTTGGCAGGATCAATGGCATCCAGTATCGCCATCTCATCAACCTGTTCCGGCAGAGGAAGCTGTACCAAAATACCATGAATAGTGGGATCTTCATTGAGTCTGTTCACAACAGCCAGAACCTCTTCCTGAAGGGCACTTGCCGGCAGTTTGATTTCTTCCGACTTCATGCCGGCAGCAACTGTTGAACGGTTTTTATTGCGGACATAAACCTGACTGGCAGGATCTTCCCCAACAAGAACAACAGCCAATCCAGGAGTGAGATTACTTTGATTTTTAAGAATTTCAACCTGGGCGGCCACCCGGGCTTTTACTTTTTCGGAGAAGGCTTTTCCATCGATAATGTCTGCTGACATCGGTTTCCCTTTTCGAGATCAGGCGAAGGACTTTTCCAGTTTGCTGAGCACGGCCTCCGCCTCCCCCGTAATCAGAACTGTTTTATTACGATCCGTTTGTCCTGCGGCCAGCTCCATGTCTTTTTGTGGGAATCCCAGTTCCTTGGCCAGAAATTTAAGCAAAGCTTTGTTAGCTTTTCCTTTTTCCGGTATGGCCGTCACCGAGATTTTAAGCCTCTCCTTACCGTCGCCAGCTTTTTCCATAGCCCCGATCCTGTTTGCTGACGCATTCGGGGATAAACGTATATCAACGAGAACGCCTTTTTTTATCAGGCGCCATGCAGCCATCAGAAATGAACATAGGCTGCAATAAGATTTTGCACAAAGAACAACAGCAAAATCAGAATAATCGGAGAAATATCAATCCCGCCAAAACTGGGAACAATATTCCTAATGGGCCGCAAAACGGGTTCCGTAATTTTATAAAGAAATTCTCCGACAGTGGCGATAAACTGGTTTCGGGTATTTATGACATTAAACGCAACGAGCCAGCTTAAGATAGCATTGGCAATCAGCAACCAGACAAAGATCTGAATAATCGTGATTAACAGATTGGCGACTGGAAATATCATGGACCCTACCTTGCTTGTTTGAATCACTCCTACATTTAATCACCCAGGCAGAGGAGAGCAAGGTTTCTTCGCGCGAAGTCAATGAAATCTGCAATTATTCTATCGAGTAAACTGTTTTGCCGCCCTTGAAGTGACCTGTTGAACAATCTGATACGCAAGACCTGCCGGGCTAATCCCGTCACCACCACCATTTAATCCGGCCATTTTTATGGTTGAAAGAGCCATCTTTTTGGTCTTTTTCGCACCGAAAACCGAGATCGCGGCAGCAAGATTTCCCTGACCGAACGTCAGTTGATCCACAATCATTCTCATCGCCGCCAAATCCGGGGCGGGTGCCTTTGAAAAAGCAAGTGCCGATGCCGTCAGTATAACAGCTGTATTGCCATGCGGAGCAAAAACAAGATTTAAATCATAATTGCCGACCGACACATTTTTAATATGGACAGGCCCTTTAAGGAGACTGAAGGGAGAAAATTCGATATCGACAAGGTCTACTTTAAACACGGGACTGGAGGGGTCAGAAGACTGAATAACCAGGTTGTTGATAGATCCCGAGCCAGAAATCAAATTCAAAGAAACATGATCAAAACTAACCTTTGATCCCGTCGCCCCTTTCGCTGTTTCGCTCAGGGTTTCTTCAAAAAGCTTATTCATATGGTGGGTTGCATATCCATATCCTGCTGCCAGAGCAGCAAGAACGAGAACAAGAATACTCCCGGTGACAACCAGTTTTCCGGATTTCATCTGATCACTCCAGCTTTGAAAAATTCGTGTTTTACTGAAACTGGATGTAATTTATGGTTGTTTTATTTCAATAATAAAATACCATAGGATGTTTTTTTGAAAATCTCTGAAACGAGAACAGCGAAAGCAGACCCGCTTATATTGGCAACCATATCCGCAATTTCAAAATGCCGACCGGTTACGGGCTGAATAAACTCGATTGCAACACCAAATCCGATGGAAACAATAACAAGGACCAGCCAGGTATTTTTATGGTTTGAGGCAAAACAGGCGAAAAGGGTGAGAATCAGATAGCCGGCAAAATGCTGCATCTTGTCAGAAATCAGGGAAGGTTCCTTAGGTAGATTATCAACAGGTGTGAGTGATCCAACCCCAATTAAAACAAGCATCAAAACCCACAGAATTCCAGAAATCAAAGGGATTCTCTTCATTCAAAAAAGCCTTATTTTTTTGGTATGAAACAAAAATACACGTTATGTTTTAAAAAAATTAACCATAACGATTAACAGATATTGCATATAGTTTCGCTAACTTGATATTGGTTACGGGTTATTTTGTACAGCTTGCTGATTTTAAGTGACATTTCGGGGCCTCAACCGGATATAAGGCAAAAGCCTGCAACTCACGATACCAATAGTGCGGTGTCGTCAAAATTTTTTTGTAAAAATGGCTAGAAAACCGGAAGAGATGAACAAGGCTGAAATCATAGTGCCAAAGCACACTTATTCCAGTTCGAAAACGGGCTACCCTCTTTCATCGACAGTATTGAGTGGTCTGTTCAGTTTTCTGGATATCTTCTTTCTGTTCCTGGCAGGTGTTGGTACCTACAAATTTGTGGTTGGCGACCCCTACCTCATGCGGGAAATCTATCTTTTCGCCATCTGCTTTATTTGCCTGAGCTACTTTTTTGTTGGCCGCTTTGCAGGCATCTATGCCTTTTCGTCAATCCTCTCCCCTTTTATGAATTTCTCCAGGCTGGCGGTAACATGCGGGACTACTTTTATGCTGCTCCTCGCGGTCGCCTTTTCGATCAAGATATCCGACAGTTTTTCAAGGGTCTGGATGTACGGGTTCATGGTCTCCTCCTTTTCGATGGTCTTTGCCTATCGAATAATCGGCTTTATCACGATTACTGCTTTGGCCAACCGCGGAATATGCACGCGAAATGTAGTGATTTTCGGTGCAGGCGAACAAGCCAAAAGGCTTCTGGAACAACTCACCCAGCGCAAACCGAACTTCAATCGTATTGTTGGCGTTTTTGATGATCGACAAACACGGACAAGTGCATTGGCCAGCGACTATCCGATCCTTGGCAATATTCGCGATCTCAAGAAATTTGTCCGGAACAACAAGGTGGATGACATCATCGTTGCCCTCCCCTGGAACGCAGATGATCGGCAAGTCAGCATTGTCCAGCAGCTCAGAGAGTTACCAGCTCATGTCCACCTTGTCTCGGATCTGGTGGGTTTTCGGTTTCCCAATAAACCCTCTCCCAACCATTTTGGCTCCGTTCCGATGATCGAGGTGATTGATTCGCCTCTCTCCGGATGGGGAAGCATGCTTAAATGGCTTGAAGACCGTATTTTAAGCGGGATTTTACTGCTTCTCTTTATGCCAGTTCTCCTCTGCATTGCTGTTGCGATCAAACTGGAAAGCAAGGGACCGGTTCTGTTTAAGCAAAAGCGCTTCGGGTATAACAACAAGATTTTCGAGATCTATAAATTCCGCTCCATGTATTTTGAGAAAATCCCGGATCATGTGACAAAGCAGGCGACTAAGGATGACCCCAGAATCACCAAGGTTGGAAAATTCATCAGGCGGACAAGCCTTGACGAACTTCCTCAACTGCTCAATGTCTTTCTTGGGAGCATGTCTCTCGTTGGCCCACGGCCTCATGCCGTTGATCATAATGAAGAATATTCTGAGCTGATTGACGGATACTTTGCCCGGCACAAGGTAAAACCGGGCATTACAGGCTGGGCACAGGTTAACGGATTTCGCGGTGAAACCGATACGTTGCAGAAAATGGAATCCCGCGTAGAGCATGACACATACTATTGTGAGAACTGGTCACTGCTTTTTGATTTCCAGATTTTGGTCATGACTGCTTTTGTCGGTTTCATCAACAAAAACGCTTACTGATCTTCTTAAAACACTTAATCAGAAGCCGGGGCTATCAACATATGAGTAAAGAAACCAGAGATTCACCACATACTTGCTGGATATTATAGGAATTTGACCAAAAAATTCCTCGTAAAATGCACAAAAAATTTACATTTCAGTGCATAATATTACAGTCCCGGTGGAGATAAAAGAACAAGTGTATAGTCTGTAGGATAGAATCACTTCAAGGCGTTCAAATACGTTATATTTTGAGCCGGTTTGGTAGCGCGTTAAATTTCAAACAAGATTTCTTATGATATTGGACATCACAATTGCCAGCTCATTGCTTAAAGGATACAGGGTAGCTATAGAATGACGGCTGATTTTTTTGAACAAGAGGAAGAAACGAGCTCGTTCGACTTCCGGCAAATCATATCGATTGCCAAGCGTCGTTTCTTTTACTTTTTGATTCCTGCCGCCTTAGCTGGAATCATAGCTTTTTTTGCGGCTTTCGCGCTCCCTTCACGCTATGAGTCTGCGGCGACAGTTCTCGTTGAATCGCAACAAATTCCGACAGAACTCGTGCAATCTACAGTCACGTCCAATCCAAACCAGCGGATCAAGGTCATCCAGCAACGTGTGATGACACGGAATAATCTCCTGCAGATTATCGACAAATATTCCGTGTTTACGGAAGAACGTAAGCGTTTGTCCGTCACCAAGCTCATTGAGGAAATGCAAAGCCTCATCAATATCAGTGTTATCACTGCTGGAAGCAAGCGACAGGCCCAGACCATTGCCTTTAAAGTCGGCTTTCAACATGAATCGCCAACTGTTGCGGCCAAAGTTGCGAACGAACTCGTTACGCTCTTTCTTAGTGAAAATGTCAAAACCAGAACCGCTCGCGCTTCCGAGACAACAGAGTTTCTGGAACAGGAAGCGCTGAAACTCAAAAAGCGGCTTGTTGAAGCAGAAGAAGCCATATCAAATTACAAAAGAGATAATAGCGATAGTCTTCCGGAACATCTAAATTTGCGCCTTAGCAGGCTTGAAAGCACCAAAGCCGAAATCAAAGCATTGGAGCAGAGGATTACCGCACTTCAGGACGAAAGGCGTTATCTGGATGTTGAACTGAATGCCGCCCTTGCCGGGGACGGGCCGATATCCTCAGAAACAGGTGTTGAAAAAACGGAGACCGAGGAAGAGCTTGATCGGTTGAAAAAAGCCCTTATTGATGCCTCGATCAACCTGACGGATGCACATCCCAATATCAAGTCTCTTAAACGTCGTATTGCGGCGACTGAGGCTAAGCTTGAAGAAGAACGTAAAGAAGCGCAGGAAGACAATGATATTGATCGGACAAGCCTGACACCTGCAAATCCTAAAGCAAAGCGACTGGTGGAAAAACTTAATATCAGGATTGCAAGCAACGACAATTCGATAGCGAAATACCGCGAAGAACTGGTCGCTCTACGCAAAAAAACCACTGAGATTGAAGAAAGAATAATCAAAACCCCTGAAATCGAGAGGGGCTTGATTACACTGACGCGGACACATCGGGAGATCTTCCAGAAATATACAGAGCTTGAAGCTAAGCAGGGGAAAGCCCGCCTTGCCCAAAATCTGGAGGAAGAGAAGAAAGCAGAGCGCTTTATCCTTCTTGAACCTCCTGTTGTGCCAACAGAACCTGTATGGCCAAATCGATTGAAAATTTTCGGTATTGGCGGCTTCCTGGCATTTGCCAGCGGGATCGGCACTGCCCTTTTGGTTGAACTGATTGACCGCAGGATCAGGACAGCTTCTGAGCTGGAAAAACTGCTCAAACACCCCCCTCTCGCGTCCATCCCCTATATCAAAACCCATAGGGATGTAAAAAAGAAACGATATAAGCTTGGTTTGGTGCTTTTACTACCGACATTACTTGGGATAGGCGGGCTCTTCGCCATTCACATTGCTTACAAACCACTAGATGTCCTGTTCTACCGGACCTGGGTCTATCTAGACAAACTTAACATTTTGCCGTTTTAGGAAAATATTATGGAACGTATTAAGGAAGCCATTTCCAAGGCGCGCGCAAAACAATCAAAGCAAACAAGCTTGTCCTCGCGAGCAAAATTAGGAAATCAGGCTGACGAAACCGAAAAGATAACTTACGATCAAACCAAGGTTGTTAAGCTTGATACAAAACATCTGGAACAGAATCGGATCGTAACCTTTGACAGTGAAGACCCTGATTCTGTCGCTTTTGACATACTTCGTACGCAGGTATTGTCAAAAATGGAGGAAAATAACTGGAAAACAATTGCGATTACCAGTCCCTCACCGGATTGCGGAAAAACAGTTGTTTCTCTCAATCTGGCCCTGAGCATTGCCAAGCAGACTGAGAAGACTGCACTGATAGCTGATTTTGATTTGAGAAAGCCACGTGTGGCAAATTACCTTGGACTGCCACAGGACAAATCGCTTTATGATTTCCTTGAGCATGACATGGAATTGAATCAGGTTCTGGTTAATCCCGGCCTCCCTCGTCTGGTGGTGCTTCCAAACACTGTGCCTATACGCAATGCCGCAGAAACCCTGACATCTCGCAAAGTTCGGTCTCTTGTCGAAGATTTAAAGAACCGCTACGAAAGCAGGATCATCATTTTCGATTTACCCCCGCTTATGGCAGCAGATGATGCGATAGCATTTATTCCTCAGGTTGATTGTGTGTTATTAGTAGTCGCCAGTGGAGAAACAACACCAGCCGAGGTCAAGGAAAGCAGAAGGCAATTGCAATCTTGTAATCTTGTCGGTGTGGTTTTGAACAAAGCAACCGAACAATTAAAACACTATTATTACTAGAGTTCACGCTTTTGCGATTACACCACTCGTTCGCGTTCGTATATTATGTTTGCAAGTTTAATTGAGAACGGTGAAAAACTGGAAGGAACAGGCTGTGACTAGTCTCACTGAATCATCACCAATGGGAATCGATTGGGCCAAGATAGTATTTGCGCTTTCTATCCTGTTGAGCTTGGCTTTTTATATGCCAGATGCCGAAATGCTCTGGGATGCATGGATGAACCGCGAGGAATTCAGTCACGGTCCCCTGATGCTTGCTGTTTCTTTGTTCCTGCTATGGAAAAGACGCGAGCTGCTTAAATTTCCAGATCAACGCGGCCAGTTTTTAGGTGTTGCGATCGTCTTCATTTCTGTGCTTGTTTACGGGCTAGCGATCAAGTCCGGCGTCGAGAATGTCAGACATCTGAGTATCTTCTCAATTATATTTGGTGTTTTCCTCACCTTCGGCGGCTTCACTTACGCGCGTTATGTTTTTCCTGCGCTGATTTTGCTGCCATTTGTGGTACCTCCTCCCACATTTCTGAACTCAAGCCTGTCTTATAACCTTCAGCTCTTCTCTACGGATGTCAGTGTCTTTTCCTTGCGTGCTATCGGTGTCACCGTTTTTCAGGACGGAAATATAATTGACCTTGGGAAAATGAAGCTGGAAGTTGCCGAAGCCTGCAGTGGATTGAGATATCTTTATCCCATGATCGGGCTTGGAGCCCTTTCAGGAATGTTGTTCGACATTGCCCTTTGGAAAAGAGGTTTGTTCCTCGTCCTCGCCGGCGCTATTTCTATCATCATGAATAGTGTCCGGATTTTCCTGACCGGTGCCTTTGTTGAATTTACGGATATGGGCGTTTCTGAAGGATTTTTCCATCTTTTCGAAGGTTGGGTTTTCTTCTTGATTTCCTTTGTTGTTGTCCTGGCGGCTTGCTGGCTGACACTCACCAAAAAGGAAAAATCAACTATGGGACGCGGTGTTCTTCATCTTGGAGAAATCAACCGTTCGCCAAAGAGCCTGAAACTTAATTCTCCTGCTTTTGTCGTTGTGGCCTTGAGCATCGCTCTTGCACCTCTCACACTGACTTTACGCAATATTGAACCTGTGATCCCTGAAAGACTGAGCTTCTCGAGCTTCCCGCTTAAAATCGGCAATCTGATTGCTGAAGAAGATCAGATACCCGGAATCGAAGCACAAATCTTGCAGATGAGCGATTATTTCCTCGGCCACTATCGGGAATCAAATCTTCCGGCCATCTCTCTCTTCATCGGCTACTATGATGAACAATCTGCGGGCCGCACCCCTCATTCACCAAGGATTTGTATTCCTTCAGGGGGTTGGGAGATTCGGGACCTCAAGACTATTGAGTTGATCAAGGATGGTAAGCCGGTCCCTGTTAATCGGGTCCTGATCGGCAAAGGGGAACAGAAGCTTCTTGTTTATTACTGGTTCCAGCAACGCGGTAAATTCATTGCCAATGAATATGCAGCGAAGTTCAATCTGCTTCTGGGCGGCTTGACCTCTTCACGGACAGATGGCGCGCTGGTTCGTCTTACCATGCCAATTTCATCTACCATGTCCGAACTTGTGGCAGACCAGCGTCTGGAAGAGTTTTCACAAAATCTGTTCCCGGTTCTTCCCAAATATGTACCGGATGCCTAAATAGGGAAAGGGTCTCATAGATCCGGCTTCTTTTAAACGAGGCTATTTATGAGTTTAAAAAGAATTTCCGCCTTTTCCTCTAATGGAGAAGGCGGCAATCCGGCAGGCGTTTTGGTTGCAGATACTCTCCCGTCCGCAGAGAAGATGCAGGCGATTGCCAAAGATGTTGGCTATTCCGAGACGGCCTTTATCACGCCCATGGGAAAGAAGTGGCGCATCCGGTATTTTGCGCCCGAACAAGAAGTTCCTTTTTGTGGCCATGCGACGATCGCGACAACAGCGGAACTTGGCCGGAGATACGGTCCGGGGCAGTTTGAGCTTGTGCTTAACGATTCAGAGATCTCTGTAGAAGCCTTGGAGATTGGAGCAGAGAAATGGGGCGCAGCGCTCACTTCACCGCCCACCGCGTCCAGCCCTGCTCCAAAAGAACTCACTGAAAAGGTTCTTCCGATTTTCAATCTGACACATGACGATCTGGATGACCGTTTTCCGCTCACAATTGCAACTGCAGGTGCTTGGCATTTCCTCATAGCTTTAAAAAACAGGCAAATCCTGCAGGATATGTCCTATGATTTTGAGCGTTTGAAAAAGGTAATGATCGAGGCGGAACTGACCACGATCAACCTGTATTTTGTCCAGGATGACAAAACGGTTCATAGCCGCAACCCTTTTGCTTCCGGCGGTGTTTATGAAGATCCGGCAACAGGTGCCGCTGCCGCTGCACTGGGAGGGTTCTTCCGGGATATTGGCTGGAAGAAAGAAGGGAAGATCATCATCCATCAGGGATATGACATGAAAGCCCCCTCAGACCTTCATGTGGAGATAACACCTGAAAAAGGTAAGGGTATCCGGGTTTCAGGCGAAACCCGGATTATTGCAGACTAGCTCTTTTACTGCTCCGTTAAGGCACGGTCAAAGCTGAGTAGGATCGGGTTCAGGAAATATTCCAACGCGGTCCTCTCTCCTGTCGAAATCATGACATCCGCCTGCATTCCCGGGCGAAGCTGCTCAACTTCCAGATTGCTTCCCGCCAGGTTATCAATGCGAACCTGAGCCTGATAAAAATAGGCACCAGTTCGTTCATTTAGAATACTGTCGGCAGAAACCCCGATAATTTCCCCTTCAACCGGCTGGGAGGTCCGCTGGCTGAAAGCCGGAAAACGTATGCGCGCATCGGCACCGATTTTCACCACATCAATATCAGTGGGATCCACTTCCGCTTCAACAATCAGCTTCTGATCTACCGGCACAATATCCATCAAGGCTTCGCCGGAGGAAATCACTCCTCCTGAGGTATGAACATTTAAATTCACAACAATACCGGTATTGGGAGCACGAATTTCAGTTCTGGCCATGACATCAACAGACGCCCTTTCCTGCTCTTCGAGATCAAATAGCATTGCCTGAACATTTTTCAGCTCCGCGACGGCTTCGTTCAGGACGGCATTACGAATTTCAGAGATTTGTAGCCTGATCTCGCCGATGGCCTGTTTGGATTGCGCAACACGCGCCACACTTTGGCTGCGATTGCCTGAAAGCTCTGATGCCGTGCGCTCCAGCGACCGCAACCGTGTCCTCTTCGCCAGTTTCTTTTGCACAAGCTGACGCACATCTTTCAGTTCTTCCTGAATAAGTCTTTTCTGGGTATCCAGAGACCGGATCTGCCCTTGCAATCCCTTCAGTTCTTCCTCCAGCTGCGCTATTTTCTGCTCAAGAATTGTCACCTGACCCTGACGTGCAAGCGTTCTGGCGTTAAAGAGATTTCGCTGACCTTCCAGCGCCTTTGCAACATTCGGATCATCCTGTCGCTCAAGCAACCAGCTGGAAAATGTAATTTCCTCCAGATTATCTCTTTCGGCAATTAATCGGGCCCGTTCTGCGAGCGCAACCATTTTGCGCCCCAGGATCAATTTCAGCGAGGCTTCTGCCTGGGTTTGATCCAGAGAGACCAGGACTTGCCCCCTTTGAACCATATCTCCGTCACGGACCAGAATATCTTTTACAATCCCGCCTTCAAGATGCTGGATCGTTTTACGATTTCCTTCCACACTGATCACACCGGATGCCAGGGCAGCACTTCCTAATGGAGCGAACGCGGCCCAACCTACAAATCCGCCAAAGAAGAGCAGAATTACAAGCAACCCCATCCAGATTGGACCGGCGACCCCCATCTTGTCTGTCGGACCTGCTTGTTTTTTTGAATCTGATTTACTCATCACTTTTCCTATGGCAACTCAGCCTACACCCTTCAATTTCTCAAGCATTTTCTGCCTGTTTCCTGAAGAGTAGAGTGTATAGATTTCCTGTACTTCACCTTCCGTCAAAGGTCTTCCAGCCAAGGAAAGGATCTCACTCCTCACTTTTTCAGTGATTGGAGCAGGTGTTTTAATCTCTGCTTCTGGAATAGGTTTAACAGCAGGATGTTGCTCGATTTTCGAACTCCGATCCTGACTTTGCGCCGCCCTGTTTTTCAGGGCCTGGAGTCTGGCAATACGGTCAGCATGACCATTATCGCGCTTGTCTGCTTGTTTTGCGGAGGCTGGAAAAGCAGGCTTAACGTCCAAACTCGGTGCATTTTTTTCAGCATTCTCCCCAGAAACAGAGGACGGTAACGCCTGTATATTTTCTTTAACTGGAGGTTTTGGCCCTTCAATCGCTCTGTGCTGCGGCCCTTGAAGCTTATCCAGGATTTCGTCGCGCGCGCCGAAATCATCAACCATACCATTTCGAAGCACCACGATTTTATCAACATGTTTCAGGATATTCGGGCGATGCGCAATCACAACAATTGTCATCCCCTGATCCCTGAGCGTCTGGATGGCCTCCATCAACGCTGATTCGCCAACATTATCGAGACTTGCGTTAGGCTCATCCAAAACCAGTATACTTGGATTACCGTAAAGAGCGCGCGCCAGGGCAATACGTTGTCTCTGTCCACCGGAAAG
>JAKSCD010000108.1 GCA_022360775.1 Sneathiellales bacterium
CCCATTAGTGATGATCCGATCCTGATCAGACCACTTTCCGTTAAGGAGCATTCCCATCCTTCACCTCCAATTTCTATAGACGATAACATTTTGAAGGCATCCTGAATGTTGCATTAAAAACCAGTTTTGGTCTAATAATTAGACCGTGAAAACACTTCCGTTAAACGCATTGCGCGCGTTCGCACAAATCTACAAGGACGGCGGTATTCGTTCCGCTGCGCGTGCCCTTGATGTCAGCCACTCCGCGGTGAGCAGACATCTGAGGGAGCTTGAAGCCTGGATCGGGACTGATCTCATTGATCGCAGCCGTGAAGGCCGTACCCTTTCCTTCACCTCACAGGGAAGAAGGCTTGGAGAGACCGCACTGAATTCATTCTCTGAATTGCAGCAGGTCACGGAAAGCTTGAGAGAAAAACGCTCTGTCAATTCGGTACTCGTTGAGACAACACCATCTTTTGCTTCCAGATGGTTACTTCCAAAACTGCCGGAATTTGAAGCTGCTTTTCCCCGAATTAAGGTTTCCATACTGGTGGAACAACGCCAGAGAAATCCCACTTCAATTGGCTGTGACTTGTCCATCCGCATGGGAGGCGGCCCCTGGGAAGAACGAATGGCGAAACCGTTTATGTCAGACGATCTCATCCCTGTTGCCAGCCCCGGTTACTTAAAAGCCAAAGGAGAGCCACAGCAAGGAGATGATCTTTGCCGGCATAATCTGCTGCACGATCGTGACCCCAACACAAGCTGGCAACATTGGGCAAAAGTACAGAATTTAGGACAACTGGATACGCGAACCGGTCAACGGTTTAATTCGTCTGATCTTGTCATCCGTGCAGCCGAACAGGGGCTTGGTATCGCCCTTGCGCCTTTTCAGCTTGCTGAAGACAGTTTAAAAAGCGGGTTGCTTCTCCCTGTTTTGGAACATACCAAATTGAGGCTCGAAAATGCCTACTGGATCATCCCGGCAGAGAGACAACACAGCAATGCCATGACGATTTTTATCAGCTGGCTAGAAGAGAAAGCGGGCGCCTCCCTAATGTAATACTACACCTGCTGAGGTATTTTCTCTTCAATCAGGTGATGATCCCGTACCGTGACAATGCGGTCCATACGATGAGCAAGCTCTGTATTATGGGTCGCAACAAGTGCGGCCACATTCCGTTTGCGTACCAGTTCAACGAAATTCTGAAACACCATTTCAGAGGTTTGCTCATCAAGATTGCCTGTCGGCTCGTCC
>JAKSCD010000498.1 GCA_022360775.1 Sneathiellales bacterium
GGATGAACGGTTATCTGGTTGCAGCCATTACGCTGGGTGGATCGGAAGCCTTTGCTGTTCCAAAGCATATTGCCATTGGTATCGGCATGTGGCTCGGCACCATCATGTGGTTCAATGTGTGGTTTGTCATCTGGCCCAACCAGAAGCGGGCCCTTGGCATTGTCGAAGCGGAGGCCGATGTAAAGGCAGCGTCTGCAAGGACCGCGATGCTGTTTTCCAGAACCAACACCATGCTGTCGATCCCCATGCTCTATGCCATGGTCTCGGCGCAGAATATCTATTAAGCCCGGCTTTTGGAAAAGCAGGCATAAAAAAGGGCGCCGCTTCTGTCGAAGGGCGCCCTGAATTCGATCCGGACGGATCAGGCGTTTGCCAGATTTTCGTTGGCAAAATCCCAGTTGATCAGGCTATCGAGGAAAGTCGCAATATAGTCAGGCCGACGATTGCGGAAATCGATGTAATAAGCATGTTCCCAGACATCCATGGTGATCAGCGGTGTTGCACCATCGGTCAGCGGGCATTCTGCATTGCCGCTTTTGGTGACTTTCAACTTGCCGCCATCGAGAACAAGCCAGGCCCAGCCGCTACCGAATTGAGTAGCACCGGCTGCTTTAAATTCCTCAACGAATTTATCGTAAGAGCCGAAATCCTCGTCAATTTTCGCGGCAATCGCACCGGTTGGCTTGCCGCCGCCATTTGGTGCCATGGAATGCCAGTAGAATGTGTGATTCCAGATCTGCGCTGCGTTATTGAAAATACCGGCTTTTGACGCGTCGCCAGCGGTTTCCTTCATCAGGTCTTCCAGGGACTTGCTGTCGTCGCCATCCAGCAGGTTATTCAGGTTCACAACATAGGTGTTGTGGTGTTTGCCATGGTGGAAGTCCAGTGTTTCTTCTGAGATATGGGGCGCCAATGCGTCTTTTGCATAAGGCAGGGCTGGTAGTTCAAAAGCCATAATAATCCTCTAGCCAGGTTGGGAACGAGTACGCTCACTGTTTTTTAAAAGAAGAGCGGCCCGGATGAGCCGCCTTTTCCAGATTGTGTGATATCGCTTATATCGCAAAAAAGACGTCAGAACATCCATTTTTTTTAACTATTCTAAAGAGTTTCTGTTACACAGGGCACAGACATGAAAACAAGGATCGATCGCCGGTGAATTCAGATCAGGATAGCGCGCATATAGGCGAGGAAGTGAAGCGATATGACTATGATCGCTGGCTCTGCTCGCTCTTTACCGATGCCGAGAAGCGAGACGCCCTTTTTGCGCTGATATCCTTTAATATTGAGCTTGCCCGCATTCGCGAAACCGTCTCTGAACCCATGCTGGGGGATATCCGCCTGCAATGGTGGCGGGAAGCGATGAAAGGCATGGAAGAGGGGATGGCCCGGCGCCATCCGGTGGTGGAGGCGTTGCATCTCGCCCATCATCAGGCGCCCCTTGATTTTAATATGATGCAAGCGATGATTGATGTCCGGGTCAAGGATCTGGATCCCACCCCCATGGAGACAGATGCCGACCTGATTGCTTATGCAGACGGGACCGGCGGGGCCTTGCAGCAAATGATTGCGAGAACGCTCGGCGCGGCAGCAGGATCGCCCGCGGATGAGGCGGCAAAATATGCGGGAAGAGCCTTTGCACTCAGCGGAATTTTAAGGGCCATTCCCTTTCATCTGCAGCATGATCTTGTCCTGATCCCGATCAGCCGTCTAGAGGATGTAGGGACAAGCCGCAACACCATTTTCCAGGAAGAACACCGGGCCAGCTTTTTCGGCATTATTAAAGCCCTCACCGAGTTGATCCGGGATCAGCTCAAAGAGGGACGAAAAATCGCCAAAGACGCGGGAAAAGAAGCCAGATCCGCGAGATTGCTGAACAGTCTCACCGGTCTTTACCTCAAACGGCTACAGAAAAACGGCTATGATCCGGCTCACCCGTCAATGACAATCGGCGCGCCCCGAAAAATCCTGGCGCTGATGCTAAGCTCACTCTGAAAGGGAGAGGGAAGAGCGTCTAGACGTTGCCGAGGCGCCAGGTCTGGCCTTGCATGAAATTCTGCGCAAGGAAGCGATAGGTGACTTTAAGCTGTTTCTCTACCAGCGGATCTTCCTCCGGCTGCAGGTTCTTCCAGCCCGCGATCATCTCGTCCCAGATCATGAAGCGCTGATGCAGGTCATCGCGGATCTTGCGGATCAGCTCGATGGTCGGGCCGTAATTTTTAAGGATCGTCAGGACCTCACAGGTCTGGGCATCCATTTCATCAAAGCTGCGATCAAAATTACTGATCACCGGCTCGATGAGCGCCTTGATGCGGGAGAGATCCTCCATCATGCCCCGGTCCCGCTTGTAGACAGAGCAGAGCCGGTCGATATTGGTGCCTATTCTCTTGATATGGCTGTAATGATCGCGAAGAGCCTCGATATAGGCGAGCTCGCGGATCACATCATCCACTTTCTCGACCACATCATCCTTGGTGATCCCCAGCTTTTCCGCGATTTCGCGAAAGGCGGTCTGCACCTTTTCCTTGGTTTCGGGGTCATTGGCAATGGCTTCCAGTTCCCCGATATTGGTGATGATTTCCTCACTGCCGGACATCCAGGAAATCAGCTGCATGGTGATGCGGCCGCGGGCGATCTGTTTATGGATTTCCTCAATGCTCCAGCTGGCGGACCCGTCGAGGATCTCCGTTGGAATTGAGTCGCCGGGATAAATTTCCTTGACGAATTTAAGGGAGCTCATGACCGTGTTCAGCAGATCCGCGTCCGTGCTGTCCTGGTCGATATTAAACTCCTGGCAGATGGACCGAACAGGGACCGCACCCTTCATCTCGCCAAGCTCGACAAATAAGGCAGGCTCCCGGGTATCATGGGTGAGCTTGAAAAAGGCACCCTTTACCCCAAAGATCTTGTGCTCGAACGCGAAATGCGTACTCGGGCTGATATCCTGGGCTTCACTACTCGCTTCTGCTTCGGCCATATTCTGTAATCAACATCCTGTTTTGGCTAGGCAAATCCATCCTCATCAAACGCCAAAAGCGCCCGATCCCAAAAGGATAGACCCACATCGTATATAAAAGGTTACCAAATATAAGAAAGCCTCTAATGAGCGGCGGGGAGGGCGATTTTCTCGTGAGGCGATTTTTTAATGCGGGATGGCTTGGTTTAAATGGTGTGAAGTTGTATGCTCGGATGTGGTGTTTTTTTGGGGGTGATGTCTACTATCGACCCTAAGCGGATAAATGAGGCGTGGCAATGAATGTCTATCTTGGGCGGGAAGCGGAGTTTCGTTGCAATTGCGAGCAAATCGAACTATCCCTCCGAGGCAGACATTGATTAGCATGCTTCTACGTTCAATCCCAAATGGTGCTTGGAGCCCAATTTGACAAATACTGCGATCTACTCCAACCGGCGCAGTGTGTGCAAAGTGAACATTGGTACGATCAACAACACCAACATAGTGCGGATCAGCGCGCGACCCCGAACGCTTTTCGAATTGCATCCGCCATCGCTTCGCAAATCTCTGTGTCGATGTTCTGACCGTATTCAATCACGAGCTTGGACGCAGGCAACGGAAGAAACCCGTTCTCAGCGGTCAGTTGCACCATATCAACCGTCAGCATGTCCTCGTTCAGAACGCCGACGGCAACTCCTGCCTGAACGGCAGCAGCAACGCCAGTGGCGCTTTCACTGGAATAGACCACCCGGTAGTTACGATCACTCTCATTCAGAGATTTGGTCGCCACATCCCGCCACCAACAGTCACGATCAAACAGGGCGACTGGCAAAGGATTTCTTTCATGAACGGCATGCGCCCGTGATGTCGCCCAAACAATGCGTTCATCTTTCAATGGCTCCATATTAGGGCATAATTCGGCAACCTCATGAACTGCAATGTCCATCTGACCGGACGACAGAGCAGCAGAATAGCCAGTGCTCAGGGAACGTTGCACATTGAGTTCGACTTTTGGATTGTCGCGGGCAAAATCTGCAATGATCCTGGACAGGAGTTCGGAACTGTGGTCGTCGGGAATTCCAATTCGAAGCATCCCAGTTAGTTCCATGCCAGTTAGCTCGGCATA
>JAKSCD010000406.1 GCA_022360775.1 Sneathiellales bacterium
GGTTCCTGAATAGTCACGCGCATTGTTCCGTTTTCAAGGCGTTCCGGCTTCATGGGATAAATGGGCAGATCATATTTACAAGCAAGTTCAGCCAGAGGCTGCGCCGTCATTGCGTCCCTGCCAAAAAAAGGGACCGGCAATCCGCTATTTTGCTTCTGGTCATTCAGCAGGGCAACAATCTCGTTGTTTTTTAAAGCTTTCAGTATACCCCGTGCGCCTTTACGGCCTTTCGGGATGAAGCTATATCCTTCATTAAACCGTGTCGCCTGAAAGTAATCGTTCACGAATGGATTATTGGCAGCCCGATAAACCACATTTGCACGCCCCTTGAAATACTTGGCGACGACAATTGTAAGCTCCCATGGTCCATAATGTGCCGTTACAAAGAAAGCTGGCTTTCCCTCTTCATAGACTTTATCGACAATCTCGTTACCGACAAGTTCAACATCAGTACTATTGACGTCAACCTGTCCCATAAAGGGAAATTCTGCAGCATTTCGCCCCAGATTATCCCACATTTCCACCAGATGACGATCAATCTGCTGATCACTGAGTTCCGGCAATGCACGTTTCATGTTCCGTCTGGCGAGTTCATGAACCTTCATGCGCGGACCAACTTTCCGGGCAAGCCAGCTTCCAAAGTCAGAAGCGCGTTTACGACCAATGAGATGAAAAAGCCAAAAAGCAAATCGGACTATCAGCCATTCCAAACGGTAGCGGAGCTTCTTGGCGGCTCCCATTCCTTCAGGCATGCAGTCTATTCTCCAATTGGCTACTTAACAGTTTCTGTAAAGCCGAAGGTTTATCAAATACAAGATCGATGTCAAACACAGTTGTCATCATGCGTGCGTCATGAGGCAGTCGAACATAATCCTTTCTTGTCGTCACCAAAGCAGCATTGTGAAGCGCCGCTTTTTCGACAAGTTTCATAATATCATCCTGACTGAATACATGATGATCCGGAAACTCGACAGCATCGATCACATCTGCACCCGTTTCTCGCAGACTTTGAAAAAATTTTGAAGGGCGCCCTATCCCAGCAAAAGCAACCACTTTCTCGCCAATCAGTTCCTTTTGAAGAGCATGAGGGACAATCTTCGCCTTATAAGTCGGGATCGATAAGCTATCCGGAACGTAAATATCTTCAGTTTCGCCAATGACAATCAGTGCGTCGGCCCGTAGCAATCCTTTTTCAGGTAACTCACGAAGTGGCCCTGCCGGCAGCAATTTTCCATTACCAAACCCAAATCCGCCGTCAATAACAACGAAAGACAGGTCTTTTTGAAGTGATCGGTTTTGAAACCCGTCATCCATAATAATTACGTCTGCACCGGCATCCGCAGCTGATTTCGCGCCGGCAAAACGATCTTTCGAGATCCAGGCTGGTGCAACAGTTGCAAGAAGCAGTGGCTCATCTCCAACCTCTTTCGCAGTATGCACATCAGCAACAACCCGAAGAGGCCCTGCCTCTGTCCCTCCATATCCGCGGGAAAGAAAATGAACCTTGAGGCCAGTTTTTATCAGAAACTGGGCAATAGCGATCGCAACAGGCGTTTTCCCTGCCCCGCCTGCGACCAGATTGCCAATACAGATTACCGGGATATCAACAAAACGCGTTGTCACGGAACGTCTGTTTATCTGATCAATCCATCCATACACCTTACTGAGCGGCGTCAACAGCATCGGCAAAACCGACTGATGATCTCTCCTCCAGTATTTTGGTGTTTTCACGAAGAATCCCCGGTCATAGAAGTTTCGATTTCCTGAACCAGATGACCCAGCAAGGCTTCGCCGGATTTCACAACCTGGCTGGCATTTGATGCAAGATCTGTCCGTATTCTAATTTCTGTTAACAACTTATATGTAGCAGTGATCAGGTCACTTCCATCCTTAACTTGCACGGCAGCCTGTCCCTGATGCATATCCTGCACAATTTCCTCAAAATTATTCATATGAGGGCCATGCATGATCGCGCAATGCAATCTCGCCGCTTCCAGAAGGTTTTGCCCGCCTTTCTGAACAAGTGACCCGCCAATGAAGACCACATCCACAAGACGATAAAAAATTCCAAGCTCTCCAATAGTATCCGCGAGATAAATTTCTGTATCCGGACCGATTGCATCACCGCGCGAACGCCTGGCAACGCGAAAACCTGCCTGATCCAGTTTCTCCATAATTTCGTCACCGCGATCAGGATGCCTGGGCACAATTATGGTCAATAATCCCCTGACCTTTGTGCGAAGATCAATATGTGCGGCAGCAATATAGGCTTCCTCCCCCTTATGGGTACTCGCCGCCAGCCACATTTTTCTTCCAGCAGTCGCATCCTTCAGAACCTTGAAAGGCTCTTTTCTGAACGGAAGAGGAGGTGAACAGAATTTAAGATTACCAAGTGTCTCGACTTTTTCAGCACCAAGATATTCCAGGCGTTCAGCAGCAATATCAGTTTGCGCATGAATATAATCAAATTTCTTAATCAAAGATTTCGCGAGCCCGCCCGTCTTGCGCCATAAATTGAAAGACGAAGATGTCATGCGCGCGTTCAGCATAATCATCGGAATATTGCGAATGGAGGTTTGATTGATCAGGTTTGGCCAGATTTCAGATTCCATCCAGATCGCTACCTGCGGCCGCCAGTAATTTAAAAAACTGGTGACAGCTTCCTTGGTATCAATAGGCACATATTGGTGGAAAGCACCGGCAGGCAACCGTTCCTCCATAACTTTTGCGGAAGAAACTGTACCGGTCGTCAGGAGCACAAATCTGTCTTCCCGCCTTGCGACCAGTGCCTGGATTAAAGGCAAAACAGAAACAGCTTCGCCGACCGATGCTGCATGTATCCACACCAGTTGCCCTTCTGGCCGTACTCTAGAAGGTTCACCATATCGCTCATAAAACCGATTGGGGTCTTCTTTGCCTTCAGCCATCCGGCTTTTGAGATGCGCCTTGACGAATGGGCTGGTCAACCACAAGAGACCGTTGTACATGAACAAATTCATGGTCTTAAGATACCTTAATCTCAGTCTGCTGAGAAGGTTTGGTTTCAGCAGGCTCTACAGGAATATGACCACACATTCTGTCCGCTTCCTGTGTAATTCTTGTTAAACTCTCTTCTATTTCCCGAAGAGCCTTTTGATGGGCTCCATCTTTGTTTTCGCGGGGCACATATATAGGATCATCCCAGATAATCACTCCCTTGCTGAAAGGCTTTGCCAGCAGGAAGTGATCCCAGCTTTTCAGCCTTTTTCCGCGAGATGTAGAAAAGCTGGCCGGGAATACCGGTACACCGGACATTGCGGCAAGCCTGACAACGCCCTCCTGAGCCCGCATACGGGGTCCACGGGGACCATCAGGTGTAATCACCGCAATCTCTTTTTTTCGAATAACCTTCAAGAATTCCTTGATAGCCGCTAATGCCCCTTTTGAACTGGAGCCCCGAATACTTTTTAACCGCCAATGCTGAATGGCACGCGAGATGATTTCACCATCACCATGATGAGAAATCATTACATGGGCTTTGGCATCCTTGGTCATCAATGTCGGCATCATCAATAAACGCCCGTGCCAGAACGCCAGGATAAAGGGTTTGTTCTCCCGGATAAATTCATGGGGGGCTTCCTGTTTGATCACATCCCAGCGAGAGGTTTTATAGACAAACCAAATATAGGCAGAAGCCAGTCTACCGGCAAATGCCTTCATCCCCTCACTTTTCAGGATTTTCTTCAACGCCTGGAAACCCGCTCAATTTCTGTTCTATGCTGGCAATGCTATATCTTGTCCAACTGGTCATGACCACCCTTTTTACACGCTAAAATGATCACTCGCTGCCAGTTTATGAACATTCCAATATTGAAGGATGCTTCATAAAGAACTAACTTTGCGTTTCCATTTCTGAATTTTCCGCAACGGTAATATGTAATGTCTGACGCTCGCTCTCTTGAAATCCGACCTTCTGCCTGTCCTCATGACTGCCCCTCAACCTGTGCCCTGGAAATTGAAAAACGGGGCCCGCAGGAAATCGGACGCATACGGGGTGCCGAAGACAACACCTACACGGCGGGCGTAATCTGCGCAAAAGTAGCACGATATGCAGAACGCACACATCACCCGGATCGGATCATGCATCCGATGAAAAGAACCGGCCCTAAAGGCTCTGGTCAGTTTGAACGCATTTCCTGGGATGAAGCCATGCAGACAGTGGCAGACGAGTTCCAGAAAAGAGAAAAGGAGCATGGCTCCGAAACCATCTGGCCATATTATTATGCCGGAACAATGGGTCTGGTGATGCGGGACGGGATTGAACGGCTGCGCCATGCCAAGAAATATTCCGGCCAGTTTTCAACCATCTGTATCAATCTCGCCTGGGCGGGCTGGCTTGCGGGGGCTGGAGCATATCGGGGGGCAGATCCCCGTGAAATTGCAAAATCAGATGTGGTCGTAATTTGGGGAACAAATGCTGTTCACACCCAGATTAATGTGATGACCCACGCAACCCGGGCCCGGAAGGAACGAGGCGCCAAAATTGTCGTTATTGACCCCTACCGGAACGCGACGGCCATGGCTGCGGATCTCCACCTGATGGTCCGTCCGGGAACAGACGGGGCATTGGCCTGCGCTGTTATGCATGTCTTGTTTGAAGAAGATCTTGCTGACAGGAGCTATCTTGAAACCCATACAACAGGTTATGGCGAACTGGAAGAACATCTCAAGACACGAACCCCGGAATGGGCTGAAGAAATTACAGGTGTCAGTGCTGATCAGATCCGGGAGTTTGCGCGTCTCGTCGGCAACAACCCCAAAAGCTATTTCCGCCTGGGTTACGGATTTTCGAGAAGCCGTAACGGGGCCGTGAATATGCACGCGGCCATGTCCATTCCTGCTGTAACTGGGGCCTGGCAGTATGAAGGAGGGGGTGCCCTTCATACAAATGGAGAGATTTATCACTGGAACAAAAATCTGATCGAAGGGCTGGAGTTAAGAGATCCCAAAATCCGCCAGCTCGACCAGTCCCGCATCGGTGACGTGCTTCTGGGCGACAGACAGGATCTGGGGGATGGTCCTCCGGTCACTGCACTTTTTATCCAGAATACCAATCCCATGGATGTGGCCCCGGACCTTGGCAAGGTCCATAAGGGCTTTGCCCGGGAAGACCTTTTTGTGGTCGTGCATGAACAATTTATGACTGAAACTGCGAAAATGGCGGATATTATTCTGCCGGCAACAACTTTTGTCGAGCATGATGATATCTATCAGGGTGGTGCACATAACCATATCATGCTCGGAGAAAAGGTTATTGAACCCCTTGGCGAGTGCCGGTCAAATCATGATGTCATCTGCGATCTTGCGAAGCGCCTCGGTGCAGATCATCGCGGCTTTGAGATGACGCCCCTCGAAATCATCGACGAGACCTTGCAATCCTCTGGCTGGCCGGATCTTGAAACTATGCGAGAACAACGCTGGGAAAATACCCAGCCCGAGTTTGAAACAGCACATTTCCTGAGCGGATTTGGTCATCCTGATCAGAAATTCCACTTCGCCCCTGACTGGTCGAAAATCGGCAAGGATTTCGAAGGGATGCCTCCCCTTCCCGATCATTGGGATGTCATCGAAAAACCGACAGATGAGAAGCCTTTCAGGCTTGTTACGGCCCCTGCGCGAAATTTCCTCAATTCCAGCTTTACCGCAACGTCCTCTTCTCTCAAACGGGAAAAGAAACCCACAGTCATGCTGCATAGTGACGATGCAGCAAAAATTGGCACTGAAAAAGATGCGATTGTCCGAATGGGAAATGAGCGGGGTTCTCTTCTGATCCATGTTGAAATTTTTGACGGTCTTCAAAGGGGAACGGCAATCGTTGAAGGCATTTGGCCTGGCAAATTCTTCATTGAAAATGTCGGAATTAATCTTCTTGTCGGATCAGACGCGGCAAAACCCAATGGCGGCGCGGCCTTTCACGATACAGCTGTCTGGATCAAGGCGGAATAAAAGAAGGCTTCACCGCCGCAAAAAGGATGTGACACCAATCACATTCTGCTTTGCTTGGCTTATAGAAACGCTACAATATGACATTCAATTTTTGAGGATGTCGAATGATCACTAAACGCAATTTTCTGAAATCCGCAGCCCTCTCGGCTGCTATTGCTGTTTCAGTCCTTAGCGCCAGTGCAAGCTGGGCTGCCGAAAAGTCATTGGCCGTGACGGCCATCGTAGAACATCCCGCACTGGATGCGGTGCATAAGGGGCTGGTGGATGAACTGGCCAAACTTGGCTTCAAGGAAGGCGAGAACCTGAAAGTCCAGCATCAGACAGCACAGGGAGATATCCCGACAACCGTTCAGATTGCCAGCAAATTTGTTGGTGCCGAGCCGGATGTCATTGTCGGCATTTCAACACCGTCCGCCCAGGCGATCATCGCCAAGGCACCAAAAGAACAGGCCGTTGTTTTCACCGCTGTCACAGATCCGGTAGGCGCGAAACTGGTCAGCAACATGGAAAAGCCAGGGGCGAATGTTACCGGTACATCTGACATGTCCCCCATAAAGAAACATCTTGAGCTGATTAAAGAAGTTGTTCCTTCTGCCAAAAAAGTCGGTGTTCTTTACAATCCGGGTGAAGCCAACTCCATTACACTGGTCGAGATGCTCGAAAGGGAAGCGCCCGGTCTTGGTTTGGAAATCGTAAAGGCAGGCGCCAATAACAGCGGTGCTGTTCTTTCCTCCGCACGCAGTCTGGTTGGCAAGGCTGATGCGATTTATGTTCCTACGGATAATACAATTGTTTCCGCCTTTGAAGCGGTTGTCAAAGTCGGCACAGATGGCAACTTGCCCGTTTTCGCAGGCGATACTGCCAGTGTGAAACGCGGCGCTGTCGCGGCTCTGGGGTTTAACTATTATGATGTCGGGCGGCAAACCGGACAGATCGTAGCCAAGATTTTCAATGGCACAAATCCAGGGGATATCGCCGTGGAATTTCCAACAATTCTTGAGCTTCATGTCAATCCGGCATCTGCCAAAAAAATGGGTTTAACTATTCCTGCTTCTGTGGTTTCTTCTGCCAAAGAAGTTATCAAGTAATTCAGGACAGGGTCAGACATTGAGCCTAATTGCATTCCTCGGGGCGATCGAACTTGGATTTATCTATGGTTTGGTCGCCCTTGGCATATTTATCTCCTTTCGTATTCTGGACTTTCCGGACCTGACCGTTGACGGCTCCTTTCCATTAGGTGCTGCCGTTTCAGCCTCGCTGATTGTTTCAGGTATCAATCCGTTTCTCGCAACCTTTGTCGCTATTCTCGCAGGCTGCATGGCGGGCTTTGTTACGGCCTGGCTCAATGTGAAGCTCAAGATCCTTCATTTGCTGGCCAGTATCCTGACCATGATCGCTCTTTATTCCATTAATCTCCGGATTATGGGGCGACCGAATGTTGCCCTGATCGCGGAAGAAACCATCCTCAC
>JAKSCD010000318.1 GCA_022360775.1 Sneathiellales bacterium
CGTCCCGAGACAGGGCGCCACGACCAGGCCGGGCCGGCCGACGTCGCGGAAGGCGGTCAGGAGCCCGCCGCGGTAGCGCAGCCCGAGGTAGCCGAGCAGCAGCACCACCAGGGCCAGGGAGCGGTAGAACAGCAGCTGCCAGGCGTCGGCCTCCTCGACCCAGCGGACCAGGATGCCCGCAGTGCTGGTGAAGAGGCTGCCGGCGAAGATGCAGGCGAGGCCGGCGCGGTAAGCCCGGCGGCCGCTCAGGGCCGGATCAGATGTCCGCGAAGCAATGGGTCTCGGCCTTGCCGCCCGGGTGGGTGACCGCGCCCTTCTCCGCCGAGCCGACGGTCTGGGCGTAGCGCCAGAGCGCGCCCGACTGGAAGTCGTTGCCCCGGGGAGTCCACGCCTTGCGGCGCTCGGCCAGCTCCTCGTCGCTGAGCTCCACGTCGATCGTTCCGGCGTCGGCGTCGATGACGATCATGTCGCCGTCCCGAAGCAGGCCGATGGGTCCGCCGACCGCCGCCTCGGGGCCGATATGGCCGATACAGAAGCCGCGCGTGCCGCCGGAGAAGCGCCCGTCGGTGATCAGCGCCACGTCCTCCATGCCGAGCCCGTAGAGCGCCGCCGTGGTCGATAGCATCTCGCGCATGCCGGGGCCGCCCTTCGGACCCTCGTAGCGGATCACGATCACCGCGCCCGGCTCGTAGTCGCCGCGCTCGACCGCGTCGTAGGCGTCCTCCTCCTTGTCGAAGACCCGGGCCGGGCCCCGCATCTGCAGGGTGGACATGCCCGCGATCTTCACGATGGCGCCTTCCGGCGCCAGGTTGCCGCGCAGTCCCACCACGCCGCCGGTCTCGCTCAACGGATTGGTGGTCGGCCGGACGATGTCCTGCGCCTGGGGAAAACGAACATCGGCCAGGTTCTCGGCAAGGGTCTTGCCGGTCACGGTGATACAGTCGCCGTGCAGATAGCCGCCGTCCATCAAGGCCTTCAGGATGACGTTGACCCCGCCGATCTCGTAGAGGTCCTTGGCAACGTACTGCCCGCCCGGCTTCAGATCGGCGATGTAGGGTGTCTCACGGAACACCCGGCAGACGTCCTCCAGGTCGAAATCGACGCCGCACTCGTTGGCGATCGCCGGCAGGTGCAGCCC
>JAKSCD010000107.1 GCA_022360775.1 Sneathiellales bacterium
CACAATCGGGGCGCCACACATATGATCAACACCATACCGCCCCATGGCGTCAAAAATGCCGTCCGCTTCTACTTTACGAAGACAGACATGGGTTCCGCCGACAGCAGTGATTGTCCAGGGAAAACACCAGCCATTGCAGTGAAACATCGGCAATGTCCAAAGATAGACCGGATGCTTTTGCATATTCCAGGAAAGAGCGTTTCCGCTTGCCGCCAGATAGGCGCCACGGTGATGATAAACAACGCCTTTGGGATCGCCCGTTGTGCCAGACGTATAGTTCAGGGAAATTGCCTGCCACTCATCCTCGGGCCCTGACCATTCAAATTCCGGATCTCCTGTTTGAAGAAATTCCTCATACGTCATTTCCCCGATAAGATCACCGCCGTCACCAAGAGGATCATCTATATCGATCACAATGGGTTTTGCAGAACATTGCGAAAGGGCTTTTCGCATCACATCGGAATATTCCCGGTCGGTGAACAGAAGCTTGCACTCACCATGATCCAGAATAAAGGCCAGTGTCTCGGCATCAAGCCGTGTATTCAGCGCATTGAGTACGGCCCCGATCATCGGCACGCCAAAATGGCTTTCCAAAATCGCCGGGACATTCGGTGCGATAATTGAAACCGTATCACCTGCACTGATCCCGTGTTTTTCAAGCGCGCTCGCCAGCCGGCGACAGCGCACATAAAATTCGGAATAGCTGTAGCTCCAGTCCCCATGGATCATTGCTGTTTTATCCGGGTAAACCGCAGCAGAGCGCTCCAGAAAGGTGAGAGGAGAAAGTGCTTCATAGTTGGCCCTGTTCTGATCAAGGCCAGCAATATACGGATTCATAACATCGCCCCTGTTATGTACAGATTAACGGATCACTCAGCTTTCCTGGTCATCCATTTCTACAGGTACACCTGGTAGAAATTTCGAGACCCGAATGCCCAGAGAGGTTTTGACATGCTCCACATTGGGTGCGGCCGTCAGTTCATGGGTCAGGAATTGCTGATAGGAATCCCAGTCTTTGGCAACAACCTTGAGAATAAAATCATTTTCACCGGCCAACATGTAGCATTCGCGAACAAGAGGCCATTCCTGTACTTTTTCCTCAAAAGCATTTAGATCTGCTTCCGCCTGACTTTGCAGGCCCACCAAAGCAAAAACCGTCACAGAAAAACCCAGGCTGTCGGAATGAAGTTGCGCGTGATACCCTTCGATATATCCGGATTCTTCCAGAGCCCTTACTCTTCTAAGGCACGGGGGCGCTGAAATACCGGCATTCTTTGCCAGTTCAACATTAGTAATCCGGCCATTTTCCTGTAAATCGTGTAAAATACGTCGATCAATATCGTCGAGTTTCACTCGTTGCATATATATTGTCTCCAACAATCAATTTCACGAAATATTATTACAATCACGCTCTGCCGCCAAGGCCAAGAAAGCGCCTTCCTGTCAATTAAATGCCTTGACCAATGGGAATTTGCGATAATAGTGCTGTAACAAAGACCGAAAAAAATTGGAGTTTCAATACGATGGCACCTTCTCCCACCCATTCATCACCAAACTGCTGGGTGATCACTGACGGGAGTGCGGGAATGGAAAATCAATGTGTCGGTCTGGCCGAAGCAATGAAACTTTCTTTCACGGTTAAAAGAATCAAGACAACAAAACCATGGAAGTGGCTACCGCCCCATCTTTGGATATCGCCTCTTTCGCGTCTTACGAAACAAAGCGATACCCTCACCCCTCCCTGGCCTGACATCATCATCAGTTGCGGCAGGCAGGCCATCCCCATGAGCCGCACAATCAGAAAAGCCAGCAATGGCAACTGCTTCACTATTCATATTCAGACCCCCAACACCTCAATCCGTGATTTCGACCTTGTAATTGTCCCGGAACATGACAGGCTGAGGGGGGAGAATGTCCTGGTCAGCTATGGCTCCCTCACCCGGATTAACGCCGAAAAACTCGAAAGCGAAAAAGAGAAATTCTCCGATCAGCTGGCAGGGTTAAAAAGCCCTGTTGTGACGGTCCTTGTGGGCGGGAAAAATCGCTGCTACGAAATGGGCGAGAGCACGATGTCTGCTTTATGTACCGACCTCAAGTCACTGCAAAGTAATTCAGGCTGCTTTTTTCTCGTTACGGCTTCCCGTCGAACCGGGGAGGTCAATACTGAAAAACTGAAGGAAACGCTTCAGGAACTTCCGCATATCTTCTGGAATGGGGTGGGCGCAAACCCCTATTTTGCCTTTCTTGAAAAAGCGGATGCAGTGGTTGTCACAGCGGATTCTGTCAATATGGTCTCTGAAGCTGCAACGGCTGGAAAACCTGTTTATGTCTATCCGCTACCAGGAGGGAATCGCAAATTCAATGCATTCCATAAATCCATGCAGGATCGGGGCTATACTCGTCCATTTGAGCCGCGACTTGAAAACTGGTCTGCTCCTTCGCTGAACGAGACAACACGCATGGCTGGGATTGCGATGGAAAAATTCAAGATACATTCAAAAAAACGAGATTTGGCGAAGTGAAGACAGCGCTAGCCCTTGCACACAGCCCCTCGGCATAATAAATAGAAACTCCCTAGAGGCGACAGACTGAATTCCAGGAGTTTTTCACAATGGCTGAAACCCATAAAACCAACGTATTGATTATCGGTTCCGGACCCGCCGGTTGTACGGCAGCTATATATGCAGCGCGCGCGTCCCTCAATCCGATTATGGTGCATGGTATTCAACCTGGCGGTCAGTTGACGATTACCACCGATGTAGAAAACTATCCCGGCTTTGCGGATCCCATTCAGGGGCCCTGGTTAATGGAACAGATGGAAGCACAGGCGAAAAATGTGGGTACTGTAATTCATCATGATGTCATTACCAATCTGGACACCTCCAGCCGTCCCTTCGTCGCTACCGCTGATTCTGGCGCAACCTATGTTGCTGACAGCGTCATTATCTCAACTGGAGCGGCAGCAAAATGGCTGGGTCTTCCGTCTGAAGAAAAATATATGGGATTTGGTGTTTCGGCCTGTGCAACTTGCGACGGCTTTTTCTATCGCGGAAAAGAAGTGCTGGTTGTTGGCGGCGGAAATACAGCTGTCGAAGAAGCTCTCTACCTGACCAATCACGCGGACAAGGTCACAATTGTTCATCGCCGGGACCAGTTCCGGGCGGAGAAAATCCTTGTCGAGCGTTTGCATAAAAATCCAAAAATTGAAGTCATTTGGGACCATGTTCTTGACGAGATTACAGGAATTGAAGATCCCTTTGGTGTCACGGGGGTTCGTCTTAAAAATGTTAAAACGGACGAAACAAGAGATCTTTCCCTGCATGGTGTCTTCATCGCCATTGGCCATAGCCCTAACACCTCTCTTTTCAAGGAACATGTGGATATGGATGACGAGGGCTATATCGTCACAGCACCGGATTCCACCGCGACAAATATCCCGGGCGTCTTTGCATGTGGTGACGTTCAAGACAAAATTTACCGTCAGGCAGTAACTGCTGCCGGAACCGGCTGCATGGCAGCCTTGGAAGCAGAACGCTTCCTCGCAGAGACTGAAAATGAAAGGGAAATGGCTGCGGCCGAATAAGCCAGATCTTTCCGTATTCAATCCTGATCTCTCGAAATTTTAACTATTTTGTAGGATCAACAGATAAATTCTGTTTGAATAGGTGCCGGTGGAGAGAGATATGCCTTAGGGGCAGGAATTGAGGTTGAAAGATGGACTGGGATAAGTTGCGGATTTTTCACGCGGTTGCGGAAGCCGGAAGCTTTACGCATGCGGGTGAAACATTGCATCTCAGCCAATCGGCGGTCAGCCGCCAGGTCAGTGCCCTGGAAGACAGCCTGAAAACCACACTCTTTCATCGCCATGCGAGAGGCCTCCTCCTGACCGAACAGGGAGAACTCCTCTATCGTACAGCGCATGAGGTTTTTGCCAAACTGGCTATGACCGAGGCCATGCTGTCAGATACCAAAGAGAAACCGTCCGGTGAGATTAAGGTAACTGCTACTGTGGGGTTTGGCTCAAACTGGCTGACCCCTCGCATCCGCGAATTTATCGATCTCTATCCGGAAGTAACCGTCAATCTTATTTTGGCAGACCGGGAGCTTGACCTTGGCATGCGTGAGGCTGACATTGCAATCCGCCTGCGCGCGCCTGTGCAACCGGACCTCATTCAGCGAAAGCTCACGACGGTCCGCCATCACCTCTATGCATCCCCTGAGTATCTTGAGAAAAACGGCACACCTTCCTGTCTGGAGGATCTAACCAGCAGTAAAATACTGGTTTATGGGGAAGAAGCGCCTTCCAATATTTCAAATATAAACTGGGTGCTTACATCCTTGCGGGAATACAACAAGGACATTTATCCTGTTTTCAAGGTAAATAACGTATACGGATTGCTTCTCGCTATTCAAAGCGGGCTCGGGATAGGCAGCCTGCCGGACTATATAGTTTCCGGTCACAAGAATATTGTGAAGGTGCTGCCTGAAATTGAAGGTCCAAGCTTTGACACTTATTATGTCTACCCGGAGGAGCTGCGAAAATCCAAACGCGTTACAATTTTCAGGGATTTTCTAATCCAGAAAGTCGCTGAAAGCTCTTTCTAACAGTTCTCCTGGCAAGCTTAGGCCTTGAATATTAAGGGAATATGACTTGGTTATGCAGTTTTTGCATACCGGCTTTGCCATTATATTGCTACTGCTCAGCCCTGATATTAGCTACATATAGTTCACCAGATGCTGCTCACATGCGCATCTTTTTCGCGACAGTCTCCCAACTTTTCGCGAAACATCGCTGTTTGTTTCCTCCCAGTTCAAACAGCATCCATGTTCTCCAGACATGGAACCTCCCTGTTAGACTTGCCAGCCTCATTCGGGGCTGGCTTTTTTTTGGAAAAATCAAAATATATTGCATCACACAAATATTAAAATATCACCTAATACATTGAATTTTATATAAAATTGTAGAGATGCATAAAATGCATAGGTGCACTGCAAAAAAATATGTGGCAATTTTTAGGGCAACTGCCTATATTCCAATCATCAACGCTGCACTGCAGCATTGATTGAATATCGACCCCCTTATCGATATTCCGAGTTACTTGTTTTCCTCCCAGTTACAAGTAACCCTATGCCATCATTGATGGCATACCTCCCTGTTAGACTTGCCAGCCTCATTTGGGGCTGGCCTTTTTTTGCCATTCCATAAATGCATAGCAGCCATGTCATTTCTGCGGATTCAAATTCGCCAGCCTGTACATACATGGTTAACCAGTAGCAGACGAGTTTCCTGCTACAGGATTGACGCAATTGCTCAATCTTCCAGGCTAACCGCACCTCCCAAGCGGACTAGCCCTGCCTATATGGCAGTACCTCCCTGTTAGACTTGCCAGCCCTTCTGGGGCTGGCTTTTTTTTCAATGAAAAAAGCCTGCCACCGGCAGGCTTCCTCCAGAACACCTCTCCTTCCCTCATTTAAAGAGCTGCTCTTTACCCAAATCCTTATACAGATGAGCCACCTGTTCTTCATAGCCATTGTAGAGAAGGGTCGGTATCCGCTCTTCCGTTCCGATATCCCGCTCGTTGGCCTGTGACCAGCGTGGATGTCGCACTTCGGGGTTTACATTAGCCCAAAAACCATATTCCCGACTGTTCAGGTCCTCCCAGAACGTTTCGGGCCGCGTATCCGTGAAATGAAATCTTACAATGGATTTAATATGTTTAAATCCGTACTTCCAGGGAACAGCAAGCCTGAGGGGAGCACCATTTTGTTTTGGAATAGGTTTTCCGTAGAGGCCTGTGGCCATAAAAGACAGCTCGTTATTGGCTTCTTCAAGTGTGAGCGCCTCTGTATAGGGCCAGGGATACCAGAATTGCCTCTGCCCCGGTGCCATGGATTTATCCTGAAAGGTTTCCATAACAAGATATTTTGCATTTGACTTGGGTGCAGCGAATTTAACCAGCTCACTTAAGGCAAAACCGCTATAGGGAACAACCATGGACCAGGCTTCCACGCAGCGATGACGGTAAATTCTCTCTTCCAGTGGCATTTTGGCAAGGAGATCATCAATCCCGATTTCCATTTCTTTTTCCACCAGGCCATCAATTTTGACCATCCACGGACGGATCTTCAGCGCCTGCGCTGCTTTGGAAATACTTTTATGGGATCCGAATTCATAGAAATTGTTATAGGTTGTGGCAAATTTTTCAGGTGTTATGGCCCGCCCGCCTTCATAGGCTGTATTACGCTTCACAGGATAAAGGGATGCGCTCGGATCCTCGCCTTTTGCAAAAGAAGGCAGCGCAAACCCCGATGTTCCGGCAATAAGTCCTCCCACACCGATCCCTTTCAGGATTGATCGACGGTTTAAATAACGGCTTTCAGAGGTCACTGAATTTTCTGAAAGTTCCCAGCTTTTTCTCGAACGAATTAACATGCGGCCCCATTTCCAAACTGTTGTAATTCAACATTTATCCAGCTTGGAAAGTGGCGCATCCCTTATGGCAACTCAAGTCAACAGTCCGTGAAAAGACTGTGAATTGTCTCTCTTGCGCTAATGGGAAGTTCCCTGAGACTGAATGACCTTGTCAGCGATATGACCCGTAAGTTCCTGTAAATGATCATATTCATACCGGAAGGTACCAACCCCAAGCGTTGCCGATCTGAGATCGACAATCAAATCCTGAAGTTCACTTTCCGGCATCATCGCCGTCAGGATATCCCAACCGGACCACCCTTCTCTCGCATCAAATCCGAGGATCTGTCCACGGCGCGAACTCACGATACCGTTCACTTTTGACGTATATTCTGATGGCATCGCAATATCAATTTTATAGACAGGTTCCAGCAGGACAGGAGAGCATTTCGGCATGCCTTCACTCATGGCGATGCGAGCCGCTGACTTAAATGAATTTTCCGAACTATCCACTGTATGATGCTGACCGTCTTTTAAGGTAACGGAAACATCGACAACCGGGAAACCAAGTGGGCCTTCACTTAGATATTCCTTAACTCCATGCTCCACTGCCGGGATATATTGCTTGGGCACAGATCCGCCAACAACAGTTTCCTTGAACTCAAAGCCAGAGCCGCGCGGCAGTGGATTGATCTCAATTTTAACATCCCCGAACTGACCATGCCCCCCGCTTTGCTTTCGAAACCGTGCATGTTGCACAGCCCCCTTGCGAATGGCTTCCTTATAGGCGACTTTTGGAGTTTGGGATTTCACATCCAGACCATATTTATTGCGCAATCTCTCCAGCGCGACCCGTAAATGCATCTCCCCCTGGCCTTTCAGAAGAAGCTCCTGGGTTTCCTGCTTATGTTCCGCGATGAGGGAGGGATCTTCTTCGACCAGCTTGTTCAGGGCTGCTGTCAGTTTCACATCATCTTCCCGCCTGTTCGAAAATAGCGCCCAGTTGAAGACCGGGTTAAGTATTTCCGGTGTATTGACCTGGACCAGAGCACCATCATTGAGGAAATCACCGGTATGCAACTCCTCCATCCTGCCAAGTGCAACAATCTCTCCCTCTTTTGCAGAGGAAACCTTTTCTGATTTTCCGCCCATCAAGCGGAACATGCCTGCAATCCTGCCGGCGCTGAACGTGTCCCCATCCGCAAGCATTCCGCTCCAGACCCGAACAAGCGACAGTTTTCCGCCTTGGGCAGACATATAGGTTTTCAAAACCTGTGCGACCTGTTTTTCGGGATTGGGTGTAAGGCCTATTCTCCCTGCTGTCTCCGTTGCCTCTGGAACTTCATGACGAAGTGCTTTTAGCAGCCGCCTTACACCTGCATCCTTATCTGCTGATCCCAGGAAAACCGGGACAACCAGGCCATCCTTCAGTTCCTGTCGAAGGAGCCCATATATTTCATCTTTTTCCGGCTCGATATCCTCAAGCAGCTCTTCCATGAGATGATCATCAAAATCCGCCAATGTCTCCAGCATCGTGAATCTTGATGTTCCCTCCTCTTCTGCCATTTCAGGCGGAAGGTCGATGATTTTCGACGCAGCTCCTTCCTTATAGACATAGGCTCGCTCCGATGCGAGATCCACATAGCCTGTCACGGTTCCTTCGTTAAAAATCGGCACCTGCCGTAAGACAAGGTCCCGATGAGAAGCTGCTTCAAGCGACCGGAAAAGATCGTGAATTGTTCCTTTCGCCTTGTCGATTTTATTCACGAAAATAAAGGTTGGAATATCATTCTGTTCGAGGAATTTCATGAGGGGTAGCAAGGTAATCGATCGATCCTCGACCGGCTCACAAACCAGAACCGCTGCGTCCACCCCGATTAGAGCATTTTCACTTTCCTGGAGGAATTCTACAGATCCCGGGCAATCAAGGACCGTAAAATCATCGCCCAGAAAAGAAAAATGAGCGGAATTAACTTCGACGCCCATTTTACGATCTCTTGCTTCTTTAGAACTGTCTCCAACGGTTGAACCGTCATCGACCCGCCCTTTTCGGTCTATCTTCCCGCATATATGTAATATGGATTCGAGGAGAGTTGTCTTTCCACTTGAATAGGGACCTATCAGCGCGATGCTGCGAGGCCCCGCTGGCTTTTGTAAGCTCATGGCGTGCCTCCCAATTTTTTAGAACATTCTAATGTTTGTTCATTTACACCGGGAGGCAAGCAAAAATTTCGCGACCAATTAGCGAGTTGTCTTAACAGCTTTTTTTGTCAGCTCTGCTCACAGGAGATTAAATCTGTAACCAGGCAAAATAAAAAAGGCGGCCGAATCATCAGCCGCCCTTAACCTGGATAATATGCAAATCCCTTAAGTCAGGCTTGCACAGAATTTCTGGATCCGCTCACACGCTTCTTTCAATGCTTCAGTTGAAGTTGCGTAGGAAGCGCGGAAGTAAGGAGAAAGGCCAAATGCATCACCATGAACAACTGCGACGCCTTCTGCTTCCAGAAGGGCACTCACAAAGTCCAGGTCATTTTCAATGACCTTGCCTTCAGGTGTTTTCTTGCCAATGCACCCCTCCACGGATGGATAGACATAAAATGCTCCCTCTGGTTTCGGGCAGCTAATGCCGTTTGCCTGATTGAGCATGCTGACAACAAGATCTCGACGTTCCTCAAAGGCTTTCGCACGGGTTGCAAGGAAATCCTGTGGTCCGTTCAAGGCCTCAACAGATGCATATTGGCTGATTGAGCAAGGGTTAGACGTACTTTGTGACTGTACTTTTGCCATTGCCTTAATGAGTTCCTGAGGACCTGCCGCATACCCAATTCGCCAGCCGGTCATGGAATAAGCCTTGGAAACACCGTTCATCGTCAGCGTACGATCGTAAAGGCTTGGTTCTACTTCAGCAGGTGTCGCAAATTTGAAATCGTCATAGACGAGATGTTCATACATATCATCGGTCAGGATCCAGACATGCGGATGCCGGGCCAGAACCTCTGTAAGCTTTTTCAGCTCTGCAGCTGTATAACCGGCACCGGATGGATTGCTTGGTGAGTTGAAAATCAGCCATTTGGTTTTCGGTGTAATAGCTGCTTCCAGATCCTCCGCCTGCATCTTAAATCCGTTTTCCCCGGTTGTCGGGACGAATACAGGCTCGCCGCCGCCAAGGAGTACCATGTCGGGATAAGAGACCCAATAAGGTGTCGGGATAATAACTTCATCGCCCGGATTTAATGTGGCAACCATAGCATTATAAATGATCTGCTTGCCGCCACTGGCAACGGTTACCTGCGAAGGTTCATAATCAAGACCATTTTCCCGCTTGAACTTGTCGCAGATCGCTTGCTTAAGTTCAGGAATACCATCTACTGCCGTGTATTTGGTTTTGCCTTCATCGATTGCGGTCTTGGCGGCCGTCTTGATATTTTCCGGGGTATCAAAATCTGGTTCACCGGCACCCAGACCAATAACGTCTCGACCGGCGGCACGCAATTCAGCTGCTTTTGTTGTTACAGCAATTGTCGGCGAGGGCTTAATTCTGCCCAGACTTTCCGCAATGATAGACATAACCTTTTCTTTCAATTTATAGAGTGGTTAAACAGAGGCTTTTTAGCCAAGGTCAAGCTACGCCTCTCTGTTTACGGATTCAACAAGATTGATTGTAAAATTCGCTCGTTTGTCATTTTTCTGTAAAACGGGATTGAAATGTCACTGCGCCGCCCCTTTAATCCTGACCATATAGTTAAGAAATTCTTACTTTTAATCCGCTGATGGTGCTGAACCAAAACTGCCCGGTTTCATTTGCGCCTCTTTCAGCAACCATTCACGAAATGCAGAGAATCGTGGGCGCCCCACCTGCTCAAACGGACAGACAATATAATAGGCATTGCCTGCATTCAGTTCTTTTTCAAAAGGTCGTACCAGCTGACCTGTTTCCAGAAGATCCGCAGCCAGTGTGCTCCGGCCAAGAGCGACGCCATGCCCGGCAATTGCCGCCATCAATACCATGGAAGAATCATTTAACTTAAGACCTTTTGTCGGATTTATGCCCTTTACACCGGCTGCTTCCAGCCAGCTTTCCCAGTCAACCCTGAGATCATCATGCAGTAAATTATGATGGATCAGGTCTTGCGGGGTCCGAAGCGGATGTTCTCCTTCAAGTAGCGCTGGACTGCAGACAGGAAACAGTCTGTCTTCCTCCATCAGATTTTCAACATAGAGACCCGGATAATTTCCCGACCCATACCGGATTACCAGATCCACAGGGTCCTTTGCAAAATCAGTAATGTTTTCATTGGCAGAGAGCATAATATCAATATCGGGATGCTCGTCACGAAAGCGAGGTAACCGCGGCAAGAGCCAGCTGGTTGCAAAAGAAGGAAGAGTGCTAACCGTCAATGCCCCCGCAAGATCCTGTTTGATCAGCTTTTTCGTTGCCCCGTCAATGAGGTCGAACCCTTCCCGAACATCAACAACATAGGACTGCCCTTCATCCGTCAGAATAACAGCCCTGTTGAGACGTTTAAAAAGAGGCACCCCCAGCCATTCCTCAAGTGCCTTGATCTGATGGCTGACAGCCGCCGGTGTCACCGCAAGTTCATCCGCCGCTTTTGAAAAACTAAGATGCCGGGCAGCCGCTTCAAAAGAACGAAGTGCGTTTAAAGGGGGAAGACGCATCACACAAACTTTCAGATTAGAAAAACTAACAAATCATATTAGAAACTATCGTTTGTACTCAAGCATTAAATGATCCATATTCCTAATCAAGATAACACGGAGGACAAACAACATTTAACCGTTATCGATTTGTAAGAAAGGAGTCATGACTATGTCATTTAAAACACTGAACATAAAGCATTCAAATAAATATGGTATCCCGGCCTCATTTGAAAAGCGCGGCTTTCTTTCTACGGTTACACGTACGGTCCTTACATGGCAAGAGCGCGCCAGCATGCGTCACCAGCTCGCTTCATTGAATGAGGAAAATTTGTCCGATATCGGACTGACCGCTCATCAGGCAGCTATGGAAGCACGCAAGCCTTTCTGGCAGCACTAAAAGTTTTCCCAAGCCATTCGGAGTTTTCCTGAAAAAACCTTCCTGTCTTTCAGTTTCTCCGAATGGCAACTTAACAATGTGTTGTGATCAAGCTTTCAAATCCCTGAAATATGCTTGGCAATTCTCCTTTTTTCGGCTTATAAACAGAGCATGGAAAACGAGAACAAAACTGAAACATCCGATATTTTCGTTCCCCACAGACCCGTCCGTCCCGAAAAGATGGAAGGCGGGATCGCGTTTGAGGTTGTCTCGGAATATGAACCAGCCGGGGATCAGCCCCAGGCGATCGAGGAACTTGTGGATGGGGTTCACAAACTGGAAAAGGACCAGGTTCTTTTAGGGGTCACAGGATCCGGTAAAACCTTTACCATGGCGAAGGTGATCGAACGCCTGCAGCGCCCCACTCTTATTCTCGCCCATAATAAAACTCTTGCAGCCCAGCTTTACGGGGAAATGAAAGCCTTTTTCCCCAATAATGCCGTGGAGTATTTTGTTTCCTACTACGACTATTACCAACCGGAAGCCTATGTTCCAAGAACGGATACCTATATTGAGAAAGACGCCTCGGTAAACGAGCAGATTGACAGGCTTCGCCACTCGGCAACACGGGCTCTTCTTGAGCGGGATGATGTTATTATCGTCGCATCAGTATCCTGTATCTATGGTATTGGTTCTGTTGAAACCTACAGTGAAATGACCCTCTCCATTAAAAGAGGGGAAATGCTGAACAGGCAGGATCTGTTGAAAAGGCTGGTTGAAATTCAGTATCGGCGCAATGATGCCGCCTTTACACGCGGCACTTTTCGGGTTCGAGGGGATACCATCGAGATATTCCCCGCTCACCTTGAAGATCAGGCCTGGAGGCTTTCTCTTTTCGGGGATGAGCTTGAGACCATTACCGAGTTTGATCCCCTGACCGGTGAGAAAACCGGAACACTGGATGAAATCCGCATTTATGCGAACAGTCACTATGTAACACCGAAACCAACTTTGCGTCAGGCCCAGCAAAAAATCAAAGCAGAGTTAAAAGAGCGACTGGCCGAATTTGAAAGCCAGAATAAACTGCTGGAAGCACAGCGCCTTGAACAAAGAACAACCTTTGATCTTGAAATGATGGAGGCAACGGGCGCCTGTGCAGGGATCGAGAATTATTCCAGATATCTTTCAGGCCGTAATCCCGGCGAGCCACCACCAACACTTTTTGAATATCTTCCTGACAATGCCATGATCATGGTGGATGAAAGTCATGTAACGGTCAGCCAGATCGGGGCGATGTATAAGGGAGACGCCCGGCGAAAATCAACATTATCTGACTATGGTTTCCGGCTGCCATCCTGCCGGGACAACCGCCCGCTTAAATTCGAAGAATGGGATTTGATGCGCCCGCAAACGGTTTTTGTTTCTGCAACCCCTGGAAATTGGGAAATGGAAAGAACCGGCGGCGTCTTTGCAGAACAGGTCATCCGCCCAACCGGGCTTACGGATCCAGACTGCATTATCCGTCCTGTTGAAAGTCAGGTCGATGATCTGATGGCAGAGTGTCATGAATGCGCCAAGAAGGGGGAGCGCGTTCTTGTAACAACCCTTACCAAGAAAATGGCCGAGGATCTTACAGAATATTTTCATGAAAACGGGATCAAAGTTCGTTACCTGCATTCAGACATTGATACCCTTGAAAGAATTGAAATCATTCGTGATCTGCGGATGGGTGTTTTTGATGTTCTGGTCGGGATTAACCTTCTTCGTGAAGGCCTGGATATTCCAGAATGTGCCCTTGTTGCGATCCTGGATGCGGATAAAGAGGGTTTCTTGAGATCAGAAACATCCCTTATCCAGACCATCGGCCGGGCGGCGCGGAATGTGGATGGCCGGGTTATCCTCTATGCTGACAAAATTACGGGCAGTCTGGATCGGGCGTTAAAGGAAACACAGCGCCGTAAAGACAAACAGGAAGCCTATAATCTGGAGCATGGTATCACGCCGCAATCTGTTCGCAAAAATATCGATGACATCATGGAAAGTGTCTATGAGCAGGACCATCATGATGTGGATATCGGGCTTGCCGATGCCAACAATCTGGTGGGTCATAATCTTCAGGTTCATATTGAAGAATTAGAGAAGAAAATGAAAACAGCTGCTGCTGATCTTGAGTTTGAGGAAGCGGCAAGATTGCGCGATGAAATCAAACAGTTGCAAGACAGGGAACTTGGCCTTGGTGAACCGAGAAGCGGGAAGCCACAAGGGCGTTCCCGCGCAGGAAAATCAGGCAACGCCCATGTTTTGGGAGGACGCAGCAATCGAAGGAAGTGATTGCCTTTCTAGTCGTTCATTTCCTCGACTTGCGTCTTGATGTTTTGAAGGGCAATAGCGGCCTCCTCATGCATTGCCTTGTCTGCAGCATCTGCAATCGGCTTGGGGCGATCCGGATTAATGACTATACGGGTATACTTCACCTCACCTGCCGGCAATTCCTCGATTGTGTAGGTAACAATTATAGGCCCTGTAAAAGGTGTGGTTGTCTCGCAGGTCCACCGAACGGGATGATCCCGCTCTGTTACCAGCCAATCCAGCTGAAAAGGACCGGTTTTGGTATGCCATTGTTCGACAAATTTTTCGCCTGCTTCCAAAGGCTTGTCTTCGCTATGGATTTCATGGGATGCCGCGAGCCATTTGGGCCAGGAGTTTGGGTTAGACACATAATTCAGAACCGCCGCAGCGCTCGCCTTGATAACAATGGAATGTGAATATTCACTGGTAATTTTCTCTGTCATGGTAACGACCTTTATTTTTAATTCTTTTTCAATCACAGAAAGATAAAAAGATGCTGTAGGTTTTATCCCGGCCGAACAAGACAAATACTCCTTTTTTTCATGCAGTGGAAAAGCAGTGACTAATATTTTGAAATTCCTGACATCCATCCTTGTCGTTCTCTTTCTTGTTCTGCCAGAGGCGCAAGCGAAGTTCGACCCTCCCGAAAACTGCCCGGACATTCCTTATGGGGAAGGGCGTCTCTGGAAAGTAACCAGCCCCCAGGGGATCAGTAGTTACGTTTTTGGTACCGTTCACACAGCAAATCCTAAAGTTCTGCAGGTTCCAGGAATTATTATGGAGGCGTTTAATCGATCCCATACGATCGTTTTGGAAACCTCTACCGGGGATCAGATGGTATTTAATGCCGCTGCTGCGATGTTTGGAGGTCCCGGATACAGCCTGAAAAGAACCATTCCTGCACCGCTTTTCAAAAAATCTGCAGAATATGTAAAGAAATACGGGATCCCAGCCGAATTTCTGGATAATCTTAAAGTCTGGGCTGTTGCCATAACACTGAGCCTTCCGCCAGAGAAAAGAAAGAACAAGGGTCCTCTCACTTTCCTGGATAAGGAACTCGAGAAGCTTGGAAAGAAGCTTGGAAAAGAAATTTTTCCGCTTGAAAAACCGGCTGAACAGCTGGATCTTTTTGACAAATTGCCCCTCCCCGTTCAGACAGAATATCTGGAGATGGTCGTCAGGGACCACCCTAAAGTTGATGAACAAATTGCAGAGCTAACCCAGTTTTATCTTTCCGGAAATACCGGATGGATATTTTGCAAGGTCGAAAATGACCTTCAGGAGACATCCGAAGCGTTCAAGTCATTTATGCGCGAGGACCTGCTGAATATCCGAAATGTGAAAATGGTCGACCGATCCCTTCCAAAGCTCGAAAAGGGCGGATTATTTATCGCTGTAGGCGCTCTTCACCTGCCCGGAGAAAAGGGAATTCTTGCCCTTCTCAAAAACAAGGGATACCGGATTTCAAAAGAGTATTGAGTTCTTCTGTGTCCTGATGTTCACAATTTTTCCAGATTTGGTGAAATTGTTTGTAATAACCCTTTTACTGGCCAAGCCCCGTGTCTATATAACATCAGATTAATTTTCACATGGTTTTCTGAGTAACGAGGCGCCGATGAATGGCCAGGGTAGATATTCTGCATGATGTACCTACAAGTAGCAGCCGGTTTAATTATTCTGCTGATTTGTGGTGAACTACTCGTTCGGGGTTCAGTTGCACTTGCAGAACATTTTGGTGTCTCGAAACTGATCATCGGCTTTACAATTGTTGCGTTTGGCACCTCGGCTCCAGAGTTGGTGGTTTGCCTTAATGCCGCCCTTGAAGGATCACCCGGTATTGCCTTTGGAAATGTAGTCGGCAGTAATATTGCCAATATTCTTCTTGTTCTGGGTGTCCCTGCACTTATCTATCCACTGACCTGCGACAATCGCTCCGCCCTTCGTGACAGCTTTATCATGCTGGGAGGTTCCTCATTATTTGCCCTGCTGGCCTGGGCGGGATATATCGGGTTCTGGCAAGGTGGATTGCTTGTTCTTGTTCTTGCAGGCGTTCTTTATCTTGCCTATCGCCGGGCAAAAGCTGGTGGGGATGACAGCGCTGATGATGCGCTTGAAGAATATGAAGAGAATATGCCCAAAACCATCTGGATGAGCTTTGCTTTTATCCTGGCAGGTCTCGTTGGCCTTGTTGCAGGGTCGGATTTACTGGTGGATGGTGCTGTGGAAATTGCCATGGCTGCAGGTGTTTCAGAAGAAATTATTGGCCTGACACTTGTCGCGCTGGGAACTTCCCTGCCGGAATTGGCGACCTCGCTTATTGCCGCTTTTCGTCGTCACGGGGATGTTGCGATCGGTAATGTCCTCGGCTCCAACCTATTTAATATCACTGGCATTATCGGTGCAACCGCTCTGGTCAAGCCGATCATCGCTCCCTCCCAGATCCTGCAGTTTGATATCCTGATCATGCTGGGCGCGTCCCTGATCCTGGTTCCGATTTTCCTGACCCACAGACCCATCGGACGCGCGCTTGGGGCTCTCTTTTGTATCTTTTACGTCAGTTACATTTTCGCACAGTTTTTTGGCATGTCAGGCGTGCATTCCGTTGCTATGATGCAATAGACATCGCGCTCTTTTCAGCCCGCGAATATGTGTCAGGAGGATGCTAATCTGGAACAGATCAAAAATGCAGTAATTACCGGCGCCAGCCGCCGTATCGGCAGGGCGATCGTTATTCAACTTGCAAAAGCAGGCTGGAATATTGCGCTTCACTACAAGGGCTCTGAGCAGGAAGCGCGTGAGCTCGCTGCCGCCATAGAGGCGATGGGGAGAAAGTCTGCTCTTATCAAGGCGGATCTTGAAAAACCGGAAGAGGCCCGGAAGCTGATTTCAGAAGCATCTGAAAGATTGGGTACACTTACCGGATTGATCAATAATGCTTCCGTCTTTGAACCTGACGATATTAAATCCTTGAATATTGAAAGCTTCAGCCGTCATTTAAACACTAACCTTCTGGCACCGGTTCTTTTAACGCAAGCCTTTGCTGCACAGATCAGCAATCAAAAAGGCAATATCGTAAATTTGACGGACCAGCGGGTAATAAATTTGCGACCAGATTTTCAATCCTATACCTTAAGCAAATCAGCTCTATGGACTTTTACGCAAACCGCTGCCATGGAGCTTGCACCGACGATCAGGGTAAACGCCATTGCGCCGGGTCCGACATTGCCAAATTCAAGACAATCAGAAACCCAGTTCAACAGGCAGCGTCAGGCCGTTCCCCTTCAAACAGGCCCAAGTGATGCCGAGATCGCATCCGGGGTA
>JAKSCD010000432.1 GCA_022360775.1 Sneathiellales bacterium
ACTGCTGCCGTCGAACTGGCCCGCCGAATTGAGAAGCTGGGCTGGCGCGTCGCAGATGCCGACGATGAGGAAGCATGGAAACGCAATCAGCGTCAGATTTATGACGCGTTGGAGCCACTCAAAGGCCGGCTCACCAGCTTCAGTATGCTTGGCCTTCATGCCATGATCCGCAGTTAGCGCAATCACTGCACCCCGTGCATCCAGCTCCGCCATATATTTGTCCAACATGGCATAGAATTCATTGGCAACCGGCGTGCCCGGCGCATGCTTATGCTGGATATAGTCGGTGGTGGAGAGATACATCAGATCCGGCTTGAACTCATCCATCAGCTTGACGCCGCAGGCAAAGATAAATTCGCTGAGTTCCGCAGAATAAACAGACGGGACTTCCCGGCCAATCCATTCAGATGCATTGTCGATACCATTTTCCGCCATGGTCGCTTCGGCTGACTTTTCTGAAGAGAAACAGATCGCCCGGCCGCTGGTCACATCCAGGCCATTGCCCAGCAATGTGCGTAGCTTGTCTTTGGCGGTCACAACAGCGACTTTAGCGCCTTGATCAAAGAAGGCCTTAAAGATTGTCGGTACCCGCAGGAATTTAGGGTCATTCATCATGACCTCTGCATCGGCGTCCCGGTCATAGAAATAGTTTCCGCAAATGCCGTGAACCTTCGGGGGCTGTCCGGTAACGATGGACAGGTTATTGGGATTAGTGAAGCTTGGCACAACACAGTCGGCCCGCAGATCCGCTCCGGAAGCCAGTGCCTTTGCCATATAGGGCATCACGCCGTCCTTGATCGCCTGCTCGATATAATCGGGTTCACTGCCATCAATACAGACAACAACAACCGGCTGCTTGGGCCAGGCATAAGTCCGATCATTTACGGAAACCGGGGCATTTGACATGAGATTGTCCTTCACTTTTCATCACAACGGGTCTTCAGAACTTTTCACAGGAAAAGCGCCTGAGACTACAGCTTCTGTGTTTCAGAATTGTGAGGAGTATGGAAAGGGTCGATCAATAAATCAAATCGATATTAATAATCATTTTGATAAGTCAGAGTAATATATTGAAAACCTCTATACTGTGACCTCACTCACCAGATTGGCGCCCCTGGATGCCATAAAATACAGTCCCATATAATGGGTGATATTCTGAGGATGCGCTGCCGCTTCGGGCAAGCCAACCTCAACCGCAGTTTCCTTCGGC
>JAKSCD010000323.1 GCA_022360775.1 Sneathiellales bacterium
CCTAAAGTGCCTTTTACGCAGGTTCAGGAGATTATCCAGAACCGGTGCGCCACCTGCCATGCAGCAAAACCGAGTGATGAAGGTTTTGACACGCCTCCCAAAGGTGTGAAGCTGGAGACGGCGGCCCAGATCGTCCGGGAGAAAACCCGGATCCGACAGCAGACGGTCGATACAATGACAATGCCGCTCGGGAATGTTACCGAAATGACGGAAGAAGAGCGCAAGATGATCGGCCGATGGATTGCCCAGGGAGCTTCTAGGGACTAGATCACAGTCTCATTTCCGTTTTCCTGCAAAAAGGGCCGCTTGCATAAAGCGGCTCTTTTCGTATAAAGGCAGAAGATTATCGGAGACAGTGATGAAGATCATGCAAGCCATCGGCGGGGCCGGCCATGGAGGAGCGGAGACTTTTTTTGTAAGTCTTGCCGGCGCTTTTCATCGGGCAGGGCATGAGCAACTGTTGACCATGCGCACAAACGAAACCCGCCGTCAGCAATTGCAAGATCAGGGCCTTCAGCCGATCGAACTGACCTTTGGCGGCAGCTTTGATTTTCTAACCCGCCCCCGCTTACAAAAAATGGCAAACCGGTTCAAACCGGATGTTTTTGTGAGCTGGATGTCCAGAGCCTCTCATATGGCTCCCTCCGGATCTTTCCCCAGGATCGCCAGGCTTGGTGGCTATTACAAGATCAAGTATTTTGCCAAATGCGATTATCTCGTTTGTAACACCGAGGAAATTCAGGATTTTATTGTTGAACAGGGTTGGCCCCGGGAAAAGAGCGGCTATATCCCGAACTTTATAACCTGGCAGGACAGTCCGCCGATTGACCGGGCCTCTCTGGACACTCCAGAGGATGCAACCGTTCTTCTGTCCCTCGGGCGCCTCCACCATAACAAGGCAATGGATACGGCACTGAAGGTCCTGGCCAAACTGAAAGACTGCTATTTATGGATTGCCGGAACCGGTGAATTGCAAACGGATCTTCAGAAGCTGGCGGAAGATCTTCAGGTCAGCGATCGCGTCAGATTTCTGGGTTGGCGGACGGACAAGGAGGCTC
>JAKSCD010000327.1 GCA_022360775.1 Sneathiellales bacterium
GGGATCAGGCCTGCTTCAAAGAACAAATAGAACAGAACCATATCCAGGGCACAGAACACACCGATCATCAGTGTTTCCATGAACAGGAAGGCGATCATATATTCGCGAACCCGCTCTGTTATCGCTGTCCAGCTGGCCAGAATACAAAGCGGCATCAGGAAGGTTGTCAGGATGATAAACAGCATGGAAATGCCATCCACACCCATCTTGTAGTTGATGCTGCCGCCAAGCCATTCCGCTTCTTCAACCAGCTGGAAACCAGCCTGAGAATTATCAAAGAGATACCAGATGATCAGCGATACGGCGAAAGTAACAACAGTCGTCAGCAAGGCGACGCTTTTGGCGTTTCGATCTGCTTCCTCTTTCTTGCCGCCCGTCAGCAGGATCAGCACAACCCCGACAAGGGGAAGAAAGGTCACAAAGGAGAGAATAATATTCCAATCAGCCATGACTTAGTGCCCACCTGACAGCATGAAGAAGGAAACGAACGCTGCAACGCCGATCAGCATTGCAAAGGCGTAGTGATAGACATATCCGCTTTGCAGGATAGACGCGCGCTTGGCGAGATCGACGACACGCGCTGCAATCCCGTTTGGTCCAAGACCATCAATGGTTTTTTCATCACCATAAACCCAGAATTTCTTGCCAAGCCAGCTCGCAGGACGAACAAAGACAAAGTCATAAAGTTCATCGAAATACCACTTGTTCAGCAGGAACTGATAAAGCGCAGAATGGGTTTTCGCAAGCTGCACAGGAATGTCTGTGCGGCGGATATACATATTAAAGGCAACCAGGAAGCCGATAGCACCTGCCGCAATCGGCAAGGCAAAGACCCAGGTTGGCGGGTGACTGAAATCAGTCATGACAGCTGTTGCCTGTTCTCTCAAGAGAATAGCACTGCCCCAGAATTCCTTGTAATCCGCACCGACAAAATCATTGAAGAAGAACCAGCCTGCGCCAACCGCACCAACGGCCAGCACATAAAGCGGTGCCAGCATGACCAGCGGGCTTTCATGGACATGGGACATGACTTCTTTATCGGCCCGCGGCTCTCCATGGAAGGTCGTGAAAGCCAGGCGCCAGGAATAGTAGGCCGTCAGGACAGCTGCGCCCACACCGCACCAGAATGCATAGTCACTGGAGGCTGTATTCGCAGCCCATGCAGCCTCGATCACTGCATCCTTGGAATAAAAACCGGAGAGGAACGGAAAGCCAGTGAGTGCCAGCGTACCGATCAGCATCATCAGCCAGGTGATTTTAATATGCGGGAACAGACCGCCCATTTTGCGCATGTCCTGTTCATCGGAAACCGCATGGATCACAGAACCGGATCCCAGGAACAACAGCGCTTTAAAGAAAGCATGTGTAAAGAGATGGAAAATCGCGATCGGATAAGCACCGACACCGATGGCAAAGAACATATAGCCAAGCTGTGAACAGGTTGAATAAGCGATCACGCGCTTGATATCATTCTGCACCAGAC
>JAKSCD010000105.1 GCA_022360775.1 Sneathiellales bacterium
ACAAATTCAGCGCCGCCCGCGACACGGATTTCCCGGATAGGAACCACATGATTGCTGGGAGCCCCTTTCAAGTTGGGGTCTGTTGAAAAGCTGTACTGGGTTTTGGCGATGCAAATCGGATAATGGCCAAAGCCCTGATCCTGTAAATCCTTGAACTGGTTTCGAACCTTCTTGTCGGCGATGATATCGTCTGCTGCATATATTTTTTGTGCGATCGCCCTGGTTTTATCCCAGAGGCTATCCTGATCCTCGTAAATCAGCTGCAGCTCAGATGTTGTATTTTCCATTTCCGCAACCACAGCCTCGGCAAGCGGGACGGCGCCTTCGCCGCCATTCCCCCAATGATCAGAGACAATCATCTTCACATCATGGGCGTGACAAATTTCCTCAAGTGCTGCCATTTCCGCATTTGTATCGGCGGAGAATTTGTTAAGGGCAACGATGACGGGAAGACCGAATTTGCGAAGATTATCGATATGCCGTGACAGATTTCTCGACCCTTTTTGAACGGCTTCGACATTCTCGAGATTCAAATCCTCTTTTTCAACGCCTCCATGCATTTTGAGGGCGCGAATAGTGGCAACAACAACAGCGATTTCCGGAGATAAACCGGATTTGCGACATTTGATATCAAGGAATTTCTCCGCACCGAGATCAGCACCAAATCCTGCTTCTGTAACCACATAATCAGCAAGTTTCAGCGCTGTTTTGGTCGCCAGTACCGAATTACATCCATGGGCAATATTACCAAAAGGGCCCCCGTGGATGAAAGCGGGGTTATTTTCCAGTGTTTGCACAAGATTGGGCTGAAACGCATCCTTCAGCAACGCCGTCATGGCACCATGAGCTTCCAGATCCCTTGCATAGACGGGCTCTCTCGCTCTTGTATAGCCAACGACAATATTGCCAAGACGGTTTTTAAGATCGTTTAAATCTGTGGCAAGACAGAAAATAGCCATCACCTCTGAGGCAACCGTGATATCAAAATGATCTTCTCGCGGAAAGCCGTCACTGATACCTCCAAGACTGCCGACAATATTTCTAAGGGCACGGTCGTTCATATCGACAACCCTGCGCCAGGAAATGCGCCGCTCATCAAGCTCGCTCTTATTGCCCCAGTAAATATGATTATCGATCATCGCGGCCAGCAGGTTGTTGGCAACGCCAATGGCATGAAAATCACCGGTGAAATGCAGGTTGATATCCGCCATGGGAACCACTTGCGCATATCCGCCGCCTGCCGCACCGCCTTTCATACCAAAACAGGGGCCGAGAGAGGGCTCCCTCAGGCAGATCATCGTGTTTTTCCCTATTTTATTGAGCGCGTCACCAAGCCCGACCGTGGTCGTGGTTTTGCCTTCTCCCGCGGGAGTAGGGGTCATGGCCGTCACCAGGATCAGTTTCCCGTCCGGCCTGCTCTCAAGTTCGCGAATATAATCGAGGGAAATCTTCGCCTTGAAATGGCCGAAGGGTTCCAGATTTTCAGCGTCCACGCCCAGTCTTTCCCTGGCAATCTCAAGGATCGGTTTCATCCGGGCGGCGTTGGCGATATCAATATCACTTTTCGGATCAGTATGTTGTGAGGACATCAAGGCGTCTCCCCTATTCATGAAAGTACAAAAATAGCCGGAGGTTCGCCCTCTCTTCTTTTAGATGTGCCCCATCTGTCCAGAACAGTACTCATTTCAACCAGTGGCATGCAAGCCTTGTTCGGAAAATTTCCGTTCACTGGAAAGTCAGGTGTGAAAGAATGATTTTATTCTCGTTATTAAATCAAATGCTTACTTACTAAGGCACGGAAAAAAGATGCAAAAATTATCTGGACGAACGGGGGATAAAATCCGTACCTTCAACACTTCAGACAACTGGGGGCCGATAGAAAATGGCGAAATATTCGATATTTTCTCTGGCGCGCAACGCGCTTTCAAATCACCGGGACTGGCCAAAGCAATGGCGCAGCCCGGAGCCGCAGAAAGACTATGACATCATCATCGTTGGTGGCGGTGGCCACGGTCTCTCTACAGCTTATTACCTCGCGAAAGAGCATGGCATAACCAATATTGTCGTTCTTGAAAAAGGATGGCTTGGCGGCGGAAATACAGCGCGTAACACGACGATTGTCAGATCCAATTATCTCTGGGATGAAAGTGCGGCTATTTACGAGAAATCCCTCAAGCTCTGGGAAAATCTGGCTCAGGATATCAATTATAATGTGATGTTGAGCCAACGCGGTGTCCTCAATCTGGCTCATAACCTTGGGGATGTGCGCGAGGGAAAGCGCAGGGTTTATGCCAATCAGCTGAACGGGGTCGATGCTGAATGGCTGGATGCAGAGGCGGTTAAGGAATTTTGCCCGATTATCAATACCTCACCGCGTGCGCGTCATCCGGTTCTGGGGGCAACCCTTCAGCGACGTGGCGGTGTTGCCCGTCATGACAGTGTGGCCTGGGGATATGCACGGGCTGCGGATGCGCGGGGCGTGGATATTATACAGAATTGTGAGGTTACCGGAATTCGCCGGGAAGGTGACAAGGTAACGGGTGTTGAAACCACAAAAGGATTTATCGGCGCAAAGAAGGTCGCCCTTGTAACTGCCGGTCACAGTTCTGTCCTCGCTGCCATGGCGGATATTCGTCTGCCAATTGAAAGCCACCCTTTGCAGGCTCTTGTTTCCGAACCGATCAAGCCGGTCATTGACTGTGTCGTCATGTCTGGTGCGGTGCATGTCTATGTCAGTCAGTCTGACAAGGGGGAACTGGTGATGGGGGCCGGCGTGGATAGCTTTAATTCCTACGGCCAGCGCGGCAGTTTCCACGTTATTGAACATCAGCTTGGCGCCTGTCTGGAACTCTTTCCGATTTTCAGTCGTCTTCGCATGATGCGAAGCTGGGGAGGGATTGTGGATACCTGCCCGGATGCTTCGCCTATTATCTCAAAAACACCGGTTAAAGGATTGTATATAAACGGAGGCTGGGGAACCGGCGGCTTCAAGGCGACCCCGGGATCCGGCTGGTGTTTTGCCCATACAGTCGCAAGGGATGAACCGCATCCCCTTAATGCCCCTTTTAGTCTGGAACGCTTTACAACGGGCGCACTTGTTGATGAACATGGTGCTGCTGCTGTTGCACATTAGGGGAGGAAACGATGCTTCTGATTAAATGCCCCTGGTGCGGGGAACGGCCGGAAACCGAGTTTCATTATGGCGGGGAAGCCCATATTGTGCGGCCTGAAAAACCGGAAAAGCTGTCGGATGCAGAATGGGCCGAATTTCTTTTCATGCGCACCAATGTCAAAGGAGCTTTCGCTGAAAGATGGAACCATAGTGCGGGATGCCGCCGCTGGTTCAATGTCGTACGTCATACAGTTTCTCATGAGATTCTCGCTGTTTACAAGACAGAAGAAACACCACCGCTCTTCTCAACAGAAGGAGAAGAGGAATGAGTTTTGTAAACAGGACGCCGTCCGGCGGTCGGGTCGATCGTTCCTGCAGGATTAATTTTACTTTCAACGGCGAAAAACTCACCGGACTTGAAGGGGATACGCTTGCATCGGCCTTGCTGGCCAATGGTGTGCATCTGGTCGGGCGCAGTTTCAAATATCATCGCCCGAGAGGGATCATGGCTGCGGGTGCCGCGGATCCGGGCGGTCTTGTCCAACTGGAAGAGGGGGCAGATACCATCCCCAATCTTCGAGCAACGCAAATCGAGCTTTACGAGGGGCTGAAAGCATCAAGCGTCAATGTCTGGCCGTCCGTTGAATTTGATATCAGCGCAATAAACGGCCTGTTTGCCAAAGTCATGACAGCGGGTTTTTATAACAAGACCTTCATGTGGCCAAAATCCTTCTGGTTGAAGCTTTATGAACCTGTTATCAGGCGATCTGCCGGGTGGGGAAAAGCCCCGACCGAAGAAGATCCTGATTTTTATGACCATTGCCACATGCATTTTGATGTTGTGATTGTGGGTGCGGGACCCTCCGGCCTGCTTGCGGCGTTGGAGGCAGGACGTGCGGGTGCAAGGGTTCTCCTGGTGGATGAACAATGTGAGGCAGGCGGAAGGCTTCTTTCTGAGACCTGTCTTGTTGATGAAATGCCAGCCACTGACTGGGTGAGCTCTGTAACCGACGAGCTTCAGTCAATGCGGGAAGTGACCCATTTGCAGCGAACGGTGGTATTCGGCTATTACGATCATAATTATCTGGTCGCGCTGGAACATAAAAACGACCATTTGCCTCTCAAGGATCGATCAGGAAAAACACGCCAGCGGGTCTGGCATATCCGGGCAAAACAGGTTGTCCTGGCCACCGGTGCTCATGAACGTCCCCTGGTTTTTGCAGATAATGACAGGCCTGGCATTATGCTTGCGGGTGCCGTGCAGACCTATGTAAATCGCTATGCTGTTCTTCCGGGTAAACATGCGGTTTTCTTCACCAATAATGACAGTGCCTATGAGGCCGCCCTTGATTTTCAGGCGGCAGGCGGAGCTGTTGAAGCAATTGTTGATAGTCGCGACGCGCTTTCCTCTATTGCTGAATTTGCCATTGAAAAAGGGATAGGAGTTCTCCTCGGGCAGGCGATTGTCCAGACAAGGGGGCGCAAGAGAATTTCCGCGGTGGAAATTTGCCCTATCCAGAAAGGTGCGCGCCAATATACCAGTGCCGGGCGCTGGATAAGCTGTGATCTCGTCGCCATGTCTGGTGGCTGGAGTCCGGTTGTCCATCTTTTCAGTCAGTCTCAGGGCAGCTTGAAATATGATGAGAGGAAATCCTGTTATGTGCCGGATACCTCTCGCCAGCCTCAATCTGTAGTCGGTGCCGCAAAAGGAGAGTTTTCCTTGTCTGCTGCCATGCTGTCCGGTGTGTATGCTGGGCGTAAAGCCTCGAAGGATGCGGGGTATCTTTTCAAGTCAGCGCCGCTTGAGCCCCGAATTGACAAGCCTGCCGCCACGGAGGCCGTGCCGCTCTGGTTTGTGCCCGGGCGTGTTCCGGTGGGTGAAGGCTGGGAAAAGCATTTTGTTGATTTTCAGAATGATACAACAGCTGCCGATATCCATCTGGCAGCGCGTGAAGGGTTTGAAAGTTCCGAACATGTGAAACGCTACACGCTTACCGGATTTGGTACGGATCAGGGAAAAACTTCCAATATCAATGCACTTGGCATTCTGTCAGGACTTCTTGAAAAGCCCATGACAGAAATCGGGACAACAACCTTTCGCCCCCCTTACACCCCGGTTTCATTCGGTGCGCTGGCGGGACGAAATCTCGGGATGTGGTCAGATCCGCTGCGTGTGACCAGCATCCATGATCGACATAAGGACGCCGGTGCCAGGTTTGAAAATGTAGGACAGTGGCATCGCCCCTGGTACTATCCGAAAACCGGGGAGAGGATGCAGGACGCGGTTAATCGGGAATGCCTTGCGGTTCGGGAGGCTGTCGGGGTTCTGGATGCGTCAACACTTGGCAAGATCGATATCAAGGGACCGGATGCCGCTGAATTTCTTAACCGACTTTATACAAATGGCTGGAAAAAGCTTGGTATTGGCAAGATCCGCTATGGTCTGATGTGCGGGGAAGACGGGATGGTTTTTGATGATGGGACCACAGCCCGTCTGGCTGAAGATCATTTTCTGATGTCCAC
>JAKSCD010000344.1 GCA_022360775.1 Sneathiellales bacterium
CCGGTATGGATCCAGTCATCGCGCATGGTCTCTTTGGTCTTGTCGGGCCGGTTCCAGTAAAGGGGAGCGGAAGAATCTCCTCTCACCAGCATGACGCCTTCCTGACCGGGCGCCACCAGTTCTCCCTCAGGGGTTTCAAGACGGATTTCATAACCGGGAACCGGTTTGCCCGCCGCACCGATATGATGTTCTTCAAGGCTGTTGGAAAGATAGACATGCAGAAGCTCCGTGGATCCAAGCCCTTCTGTCGGGCCGTGACCAACAGCAGTCTTCCACTGGTTATAGACCTCTTCAGAGAGAATTTCTGCCGCCGACATTGACTGCCGAAGCGAAGATAAGTCCCTGGAGGCAAGGCTTTTATCTTTTGCTAGAGCCGTATAAAGGGTCGGCAAACCAAACAGGACACTGGGTTTATAGGTTTCAATGATATCAAGAACCCGATCCGGGCGGGGTTGACCGGCCAGAAGTACCGTTGTTGCGCCAACGGAGAAAGGAAAGGTCAGCGCGTTTCCAAAGCCATAGGCGAAAAAGATTTTAGGGACAGAAAAACAGATATCCTCTTTTTTCAATTGAAGAATATGTTTGCCAAAAGACTGCTGGGTATAGGCCATGTCATGATGCAGATGGACAATACCCTTGGGCTTGCCAGTAGAGCCTGACGAATACATCCAGAATGCCATATCTTCCGGCCCGGTATCTGCACAGTCCAGCGAGAGTTCCTGATCTTTGAGGAATGCCGCAGCTGCGATCTGTTTTTCTCCTCTTGCTTCCCCGTTCACAATAATAACATTTTGAAGCTTTGTGTCGGTCAGGATTTCTTCCGAGAGGTGGGAGACAAGATCTGCTTCACAAAGACAAAAGCGGGCGTCCATATCCTGAAGAAAATATTTCACGATATCCGGCTTGGTTTGTGTATTCAGAAGAACAGGAACGAAACCGGCGCGTACGGCACCAAAAAAAGCCGCCGGATAAACAGGTGTATCTTCCAGGAAAAAGGCAATCCTTTCACCGCGGTTTAAACCTGCCTTTTTAAAGGCATTCCCCCAACGGGCAGCTTCAGAGATCAATTCCCGATAGGTCATGTCTCCTGCAGGCCCTGTCAAGGCAAGCTTGTCCGGGTTTCGCTCAAGATTATCCCACAGGATAGTTGAACAGTTGGGATGGGCGTCTCGATCAAACCCGATTTCCTGAGCACCACTTGTTTTTTCGGCAACCGGGTCCTTGATAGC
>JAKSCD010000261.1 GCA_022360775.1 Sneathiellales bacterium
CAAATTTCAAAAAAATGACAAGGCAGGTTTATTTGAATATCTGTCGGTCAAAGAACAGCATTAATCGGGTGAAAATCACCGGCTCCAGCAGGAGATTGCTGGAATATCGGGCGGGAAAGGAAACCACCTCGCTTCCCTGGCCTGCCTTTAAATACTGGCCGCAATCCCCGCCAACCACAGAGACGGAGGCGGAGGTCACGGCAAACACCGGGGATTTCTCTTCCGCAGCAACGCCTGCATGCCCCCCTGTTCCCTGGCAGTTCCAGTCCGCCAGGACCCGGCCATTGATCCCATCGCCTGTATAGCGGGCTACGGCCGCGGCGGCGTCATACAGGCCAATGACAAAGATATTGCGCTTGTCTGTCCAGCTTTCGCTCAGAATTTTACCGAGCACAAAAGAAAGTTCTGTTCGGCGCTGGTCAAAAGTTGAGCGGGCATCTCGCTGTAAAGAACCGTTCTCTGCACAATTGAGCGGATTGTTACGGCGGGCCTCACTTGCCGGCGCGAAGGCGACATATCCCTGCTCCGCCAGGGATTTAAGGAGATCAACCGGAACAGCGCGATGGCAGCCCTGAAGAACCAGGATGATCGGCCATCTGACATCAGGTCCCACTCCTGCGAGCCCAAGCGGTGGTCCTGCGCGCCCCGAATTGGTTGTCAGCATAGAGCCGGATGTTCCTCTCACCGGAATAGCAACCGTTGCATTCTGCCAGATGCTTTCAAGATCCGAGAGCCTGGGCTTTGCAAACTCTGCCTTGGGCACAGGCGTTGGGCGGGGTGTATCCGCACAGGCCGCAAGTATGCCCAAAGCGAAAGCCCCGCAATATTTGAAGAAGCGTCCCCCCATCCGGCTTGATCTTTCCTATGCCCGAAATGTGGAAGCAAAGGTCCACCAGTCAGGCTTCAAAGCGCTCACGCTTTCTTCAGCTTCTTTTGCGTCTTTTAGCGAGTTGAACAGGGCAAAACAGGTGGCGCCGCTTCCGCTCATCCGGGAGAGCAACGCCTTTTCACAGCGTTTTAGAATATCCAGAAGATCAGAGATCTCAGGAACCAGCTTGATGGCGGGTGGCTCAAGGTCATTTCGTAAATTCTTGAGTGCCTGGATAAAGGCCTTTTGATCCCGGGCCGTTTCAAATTGTTGAAGCGACGGTGTCTCTTCCTCGATCCGAAGCGCCTTGAATATTGAAGGCGTGGACACGCTGATCCCTGGATTGACCAGAAGGATCGCAAGATCCGGTAAAGGCCGAACCGTCTCAAGCTTTTCACCAATTCCCCGCATCAAAGTGGATTGTGATGCAATACAAACAGGAACATCTGCCCCGAGCCGAAGACCAAAGTCAGCGAGATCACTTTCCGGGAGATTTAGGGACCAGTGTTTGTTAAGAAGCCTTAAAGCAGCAGCAGCATCCGCGGATCCCCCACCGATACCGGAAGCAACGGGAAGATTTTTCTCAAGAAGAAGCCTAGCACCTTTGGAAATGCCACATTCCTTTCGAAGGAGGTCCGCAGCCTTCATAACCAGGTTGGCAGAATTACATCCTGTGTCCGCGGCAAAGGGACCCGTTTCAAAAAGGGAAAGGGCGTCCCCTTCCTGAACGGTCAGTCGATCTCCGCCCTCAACAAAAACAGCAAGGCTTTCCAGCAAATGATAGCCATCGATACGCTTGCCGGTCACATGCAAAAACAGGTTCACCTTCGGACGCGCAAGATCTGTCAGAGTCATTTTCCGTCTTGACCCAGCGCCGGCAACCCGTTTCTCAGTTTTTCTTCGATAAGCGGAATTTGTTTTTCTTCAGGGTCAAGCCACAATGCCCGCTGCCACTGATAGCGGGCTTCTTCATAACGGCCAACACGCCAGTATGCATCTCCCAAGTGATCATTGATCGTTGGATCTTCCGGCTGCAAAGCGACCGCTTTTTCAAGCTGCTTTGTCGCATTTTCAAAATCATTGAGCCGATAATACAGCCATCCGAGACTATCCACGATATACCCATCGCGCGGACGCAAGGAAACGGCTTTGATCAACATTCCCTTGGCATCCTCGAGATTTTCTCCCCGGTCAACCCAGGAATAACCGAGATAATTCAGGATCTGTGGATGATCTGGGCGAAGCTTTAAGGCCTGCTTTAAATCCTTTTCCGCCAGCGGCCATTCATTGAGCCGCTCATAGGCAATCCCGCGCGCATAATGTAATGACCAGAGCCTGCTTTTCGCTTCACCAATATTGTCAATTGCCCTGCCATAGGCCTGGGCGGCATTGCGCCAGTTTTTCTGATCCCGGTTCAAGTCTGCAAGAACCACCAGAGCCTCGATATCGTCAGGGTCCTGCCGGGCAAGATCTTCCAGCCTGGAAATCGCCTTGTCCGTTTCACCGAGCTTGTAAATAATCCAGGCGGAGCGGATTTGGGCATTTCTGGAATAAGGAGATGTTTCCGGGATTTCCGCATAATGGGAAAGGGCTTTTTCCCATTTATTTTCATCTTCAGCAATTTCAGCCAATAAGGCTTTTGCTTCAATCAGTTCCGGCTTCACCATAAGGGCGAAATGCGCATAAGTGTTTGCGACACCACGCACCCTCTCCTGCCCCACAATGGTGGCTGAGCTGTAAAGAGCTTCCGCAGCTCCGTCGGACGGGGTTTCAATTAAAGGGCGGACACTGCCTGTTGACTCAAATTCTGATTTCAGGCGATTGGCAGAAGGACTTAACGGAAACCGCTTGTGATATTCATCCAGGATCAGTTTTGCCCTGGCTGTTTCACCCTGCTTCACCAGAAAAGAAGCATAGGAATGAATAAACCGGATCGCCCGGCCAGCAGGCCCACTGCTGGCATCCTTGTAATAAGCTTGCGCTTTTTCAGTATCCCCTGCAACATCGGAAAGCAGGGCCTGGTGATAGGATTTCAGAGCTTTAAAGCCATCATACCGATCAAGATCATCCAGGCTTTTAAAGGCCTCTTCCTTTTTGCCTTCCCCCAGCAGGATCCAGGAATTCAGTACAGGCTTCAGCAGGATATTAAATCCAGTTGTCTGGGTTCTCCTTAAATATTCTGCTGCGGCCCCGAAATCCTTGTTCCGAAGGGCATCAATGGACAGAATGAGCTGGGCAGCCCCGTTATCCTTCTTGTTCTGCGCAGAAATTTCTTTCGCCAGAACAAGGGCCCGCTCCATATCGCCTTTCGCAAGGGCGACCTGAAACGTATTTTGAAGGATAAATCCGTCGGCCGGATTGTAATTCAGGACCTGATCAAAATAGTCCGCTGCTATTTCCGGGTTTTTATCGCGAAAGGCCTGCCGGCCCGCCAGATACTGTCCGGCGAATGATGTCTGATAAGGCGCAGCCGTTCCCCCTTCATCAAGAAAAAGGTCCGGTACGCGCTCAGTTCCGGTATTGGCACCGCCTGCACAGGCTGACAACCCCAGCAGAGCCCCAAAGCTCAGTGCGGCTACGGTCAGATTTCGTGCATAAGAATGTTTCATACTTTTTGCCTTCTGTTACCGGAATACTAAAACGACTTTTAAAGTGAAGACACTAAATTATTCGTTATAAACCGGTAACAGAAATAAAGGGTGTATTCCCTCTTTTTTCAAGCTGGCGTTTTATTCCAGTTACATATTCGGATAATTTGGTCCGCCTGCACCTTCCGGAACGACCCAGTTGATATTCTGTGTCGGGTCCTTGATATCACAGGTTTTACAATGCACACAGTTCTGCGCATTGATCTGCAGGCGCGGATTGGAACCATCATCATCTGTGAGATATTCGTAAACACCGGCAGGGCAGAAACGCTGCTCAGGTCCGGCATACTCCTTGTAATTCACATTCACAGGAATACTGTCATCTTTCAAGGTCAGATGAATGGGCTGGTCTTCCTCATGATTGGTTGCAGAAAGGAAGACAGAAGACGGTTTATCAAAGGAATAAACCCCGTCATATTTCGGATATTCAATTTTCTTGCAATCCTTGGCTTTCTTAAGGGCCGAGTGATCGTCATGGATCTTAAAGGTCCAGGGTTCCTTGCCTCCAAAAATCTTAAGCGATATACCGGTGTAAAGCGTTCCGACAAACAGGCCTTTGCGGAAAGCAGGGCGAGAGTTACGAACAGCATGAAGCTCTTTGTAAACCCAGGAATTTTTATAAAGCTCCGGATATTCCTCAAGAACCTTGGCCGGATTTTCTGCATCTTCACTCATGGCATTGAAGATAGATTCAGCAGCCATCATCCCGGTTTTCATTGCGGTATGAGAGCCCTTGATCTTCGGCACATTCACAAAACCGGCTGAACAGCCGATAATTGCACCGCCGGGGAATACCAGTTCCGGAACAGATTGCAGACCGCCTTCGTTAATGGCACGGGCACCATAGGCGATACGCTTGCCGCCCTTTAGCATTTCCTTCATCATGGGATGAGATTTGAAACGCTGGAATTCATCATAGGGAGACAGGTAAGGGTTTTCATAATCCAGCGCGACCACATAGCCAACATAGGCCTGATTATTTTCCAGATGATAAACAAAGGATCCGCCATAGGTCTTGATATCCATCGGCCAGCCCGCCGTGTGGAAAACATGGCCTTCGCGATGTTGCTCGGGATCCAGTTCCCAGATTTCCTTGATACCGATACCAAAGGACTGCGGATCACAGTTTTCACGCAAGTTAAATTTGTCAAACAGAGTCTTGGTGAGCGATCCCCTTACACCTTCCGCAAAAAGAGTGTATTTGGCATGAAGCTCCATGCCCGGTTCATGGGTTGGTTTAGGCTCTCCGTCGCGACCGATGCCCATATCACCTGTTGCAACACCTTTAACACTGCCATCCTCATTATAAAGAACCTCGGCAGCTGCAAATCCCGGATACACTTCAACACCCAGTGCCTCGGCCTGTTCGGCAAGCCACCGGCATAGATTACCAAGGCTGATAATGTAATTGCCTTTGTTATGAAGCTGTTTGGGAAGCAGGAAATTCGGGAAGGCCAACTGGCTTTCCTGTGTCAGGAAATAGAAATTCTCGGATTTAACCGGTGTGTTCAGCGGCGCGCCTTTTTCCTTCCAGTCCGGGATCAATTCGTTCAGCGCGTCAGGCTGAAACACGTTACCGGATAAAATATGAGCGCCAATTTCAGATCCTTTTTCCAGAACGCAGACGCTGATATCCTTGTCAGCTTCCATGCACATTTGCCGCAATTTGATGGCTGCAGACAGACCAGCCGGTCCGCCGCCAACAATGACGACATCAAATTCCATAGATTCGCGTTCCATTCTCAAGCCTCTTCTAGCATTCTTATTAATCCAGCAGGATGCTTTATTATTCGGGTTGTTTCCCGTACAAAAAACAAATGCGCTCCCGATATTTTTTCTCCTGACACTATATTTTTTTTGCGGTGCGTCAATCCTGTTTTTTATAGGTGAACGGCAGTTTTCTGCCCTTCTTTGTTCTTTTATGACGTTTTTATTTATTTTTCCTCTGCGAAAAGGCCTGAATTCCCCTTGGGAAAAGCAGGCGAGATCACGCTCATACAAAATTTACTTGAGTTGAAGGCTTCAAATCAAAGAATGACTCCTGCTAAGATGCGCGCCATGCTGGACCCTACAGAAATTTCCGAGATCCTGAATTTCTATCTAGAAGCAGGTGTTGATGAGTCGATTGGTGACCAGACAGTTAATCATTTCGAACTGTCTCCGCCACCACAACCTCAAGCAACACCGGCACCTCTGGGGCGATCTCGCCCTTCGGCATCGGAAATCCTCGCAAAACAGGTACTCTCCAGCCCACCCGCTCTAGGAAATGCAGAGCTGGTTGAAAAAGCGAAACATCTCGCTGCTTCCTGTACAACAGTAGACGAGCTGAAAATCGCCGTGGATGGTTTTGAGGATTGTTCGCTTCGGAAAATGGCAACCCATACTGTCTTTGCTGCTGGAGATCCTGCAAGCGACCTGCTTCTAATCGATAAAGCACCTTCTTCAGCGGAAGATCGCACGGGTCTTCCGTTTTCCGGAGAAAGCGGTGAGTTATTGATAAAGATGTTAAAAGCGATCGATATTGATGTCGAGCAAACCTATCGAATATCGGCTTTCCCGTGGCGCCCGCCAGGCGGACGGGCACCGACTAAAGAGGAACAAGCTTTATGCCAGCCTTTTGCATTGCGCCATCTTGAGCTTGCATCCGCTCGTCACTCCATGGCTTTTGGGGAAGCAACAGCATTGCTTACTGGTGAAAAACAAGGCATTAATCGGCTTCGCGGAAATTGGAAAAGCTTTGAAATTGGTAAGAAATCAATCAAATGCCTTCCCCTTTTCCACCCGGAGTTTCTACTCGACCATCCTGGATCCAAAAAAATGGCATGGCGTGATCTACTTCATTTCAAAAGCACTATTTCGTCTTCCGCTTAAGCAAGCATAACGTTGTAAATTAATGATTTTCAGAATTCTCTTTCCGCAAATCAGAAAAGTGATTTTCTTTATTTCTCTTGCTTTTCTGACCCTGTTTTCGCTGGCAGAATTGCAAAAATCAGCAGCCGATGAGCTCCCCGATATTCTAAGTGACAAGGATGCGGGCCTGTATCAGCAGATTTTCAGGCTGCAGGAAAAAGGTGCCTGGCGAAAGTCTGATCGGTTGATCAAGAAGCTGGACAGCAAGGTTCTTATGGGCCATGTGCACTATCAGCGTTACATGCACCCGACCCATTATCGCGCCAGTTATCCCGAACTTCATTTATGGATGAAAGCTTATGCAGATCATCCCGGCGCAGACAAACTTTACCGCCTTGCAGTCAGCCGCCACTTAAGAGACTGGAAACCCACTCCAAAACCCAAACGCCGTGGCTATCTTGGCGGAACAGGTCCAGGCCAGCCTTTCTACCTATCAAGGTCCTATAAAAGCCCGAGAAAGCGCAGCGCCAAGATCGTTACCGAAGTCAAGCATGCAAACCGTGTCGTGCGCCGGTATCTCTATCGGGGGCAACCGACAAAAGCGATTGAATATCTGCAGCAGAAAAAAATTCGCAAGCTCCTGGATCGACATGAATATTCAATTCTGGAAGCGAGAACAGCGCTTAGTTTCTTTCTCTATTCAAAGGATGAGCTTGCCTTAAAACATTCCAAACAGGCTCTCAAAAACTCGGAGAAACATGTACCGCTGGCTCACTGGACAGCTGGTCTTGCAGCCTGGCGCCTCGGTAAACTGGAAGACGCAGCCGGCCATTTTGACCGGCTAAGTAGCATCAAGCGCGTCTCAGGCTGGACAGCCAGCCGGGCCAGTTGGTGGGCGTCCAGAAGTTATCTGAAGCTGGGTAAGCCGGAAAAATCCATCCAATTCCTGCAAAAGGCCTCGCATTATCCGCGAACCTTTTATGGCCTTTTGGCACTGCGTCAACTGGGTGTGCACAAACCTTTCAGCTGGGATCTTCCGGACTTAACGGACGCCAACATTAAACGGGTGCTCAAAATACCTGCTGCCAGACGTGCGATTGCCCTCAGTGAAGCGGGACAATTTGATCTTGCCGAGCGTGAACTTCGCACGACTTTTTCAAGAGTGAGCAAGGAAAATACCGAACTTCTTCTGGCATTATCAGAACGGATCGGTGTACCGGCCGTCGCCATGCGGATGGGATTGTATCTATGGGAATATAAAAATCGCCCGGTAGATGCGGCTATTTATCCCCTGCCTCAATGGAAACCAGAAGGTGGTTTCAAGGTTGATAAAGCCCTCCTCTACGCTTTCATGAGACAGGAATCCGGCTTTTATTCCAAAGCGAAAAGTCCTGCGGGCGCAAAAGGCTTAATGCAAATCATGCCCCGCACAGCGAGCTATCTTGCGAATGACCGGTCTCTTAGAAACCGAAAGGATACCAAGCTGTTCAGCCCATCCTATAATCTTGGGCTTGGTCAAAAATATCTTCTTTATTTGATGAAAGACAATGCAGTGCAGAGCAATCTCTTTCATCTTACCATTGCCTATAATGGCGGGCCTGGAAATCTGATAAAGTGGAAGAAACGCACAAAAGGTGGTGACGATCCGCTCTTCTTTATCGAGGCGATGCAAAGCCGTGAGACCCGGAGCTTTATCAAGCGTGTGCTCACGAATTTCTGGATCTACCGCCATCGGCTTGGGCAGGATCTGCCGGCATTGGACGATATCGCCGAAGGTCGCTGGCCCAGCTATAAAAGACTGGACAAAACAAACAGAAAGGTTGCGGAAAATGCCAGGAATTGATGAGAGTCGTCCTTTTATCCCGGTTCGAATAGCTGTCCTCACGGTTTCTGATACCCGTGGTCTTAAGGAGGACCGATCCGGCCAGACCCTGGTTGACCGACTTGAAAAATCCGGTCATATCCTTGCAGACCGTCAAATTGTCACTGATGATATCCCGGCTATTCAGGAAAAGCTGAAAAGCTGGATTGAGCATTCCGAAGTGGATGTCGTTATCTCTACCGGCGGTACGGGGGTAACCGGCCGGGACGTTACCCCGGAAGCATTTACAGAACTTTATGAAAAGGAAATCGCAGGATTTGGCGAGTTGTTCCGGATGCTGAGCTACCAGAAAATCGGGACATCCACGATCCAGTCGCGAGCAACTGCCGGCGTTGCAGGCGGTACCTATTTATTTGCCCTTCCCGGATCGACGGGTGCCGTTAAAGATGCCTGGGATGATATTCTGGTTCATCAACTGGATTATCGCTTCATGCCTTGCAATTTTGTCGAGCTTTTTGATCGATTACAGGAACATCAGAAACGCAGTAAATCTTAGCCCATGAGCAATTCGTTGATTTTATTCAACTGTCTGCTCCGGCCAATACGGTTTGTTAATTTTTTCACGCGATAGTAGTTCATGAACCAGAGAGGGGATCAGAACAACTATCATGGCGCGTTTTTTTACAGTTGGAAAATACAGATCACATAGTCGCAAGGATTATCGCCATGAGTTACCTTGCCTGACGATCGAAATCGGATCGATGGTTTTTGAAACCTACGACTGGAGTCTTGGTGGATTTCGGATCGATGATTACAAGGGTCGTCCTCCCGTTGGTGAAACAATCAAGGTTTCTCGCCTTTCCTATTCCCCCGAACATAGCGTTGATGTCGAATGCCGTGCAACCGTTACGCGTATTGTACTTGGAAAAAACCAGGTCGCTTTTGCTTTTAACAGTCTGGATGAAGTCGCATTTGATTTTCTTGAAAATGCGAGCATGCAACGGCTTTCTCTGCTTTCAAACACAAGTCGCTAATTTCGCAAAATAATTTGTTCTTGTTTTGTTCTTATTTTTCTGCTACATTTTTGTATGCAGATTAATGACGATTTACCAGTACCAAACAGCGTCAAAAAAGGGCGAGGCGCAACCTATAACCCAACAGGCAGGTTCAACACTGACAATCGTGTTCGCATTGGAGATGGCTGGTTTGAGCATGAACTGGAAGATGAAAAACTCAGAACATCAGTAAGCATGGAATGGGCGAAAACAGCCTTAACCCGCAACAGCTCTCCTGACCTGCCCTTTGATCGATCGATTAATCCCTACCGGGGATGTGAGCATGGATGCATATATTGCTTTGCAAGACCTTCCCATGCTTATCAGGATCTGTCTTCCGGTCTGGATTTTGAGAGCAAGCTTTTCGCAAAACCCAATATTACTGACCTTATTCACAGTGAAATCGCCAAAAAATCCTATAGATGCAGGCCAATTGCCCTTGGCACCAATACCGATCCTTATCAGCCCATTGAAAGGGATTTTAAAATCACCCGTTCCCTCATCAAAAAGCTAGGAGAATGCAAGCATCCGTTCACCATAACAACAAAATCTGACCTTGTGTTACGCGATCTAGACATTCTGGCCCCTCTTGCGAAAGAAAATCTTACTGCTATCGGCATTTCAGTTACCAGCCTGGACCATAAGCTTTCCCGAACACTGGAACCTCGTGCAAGTTCTCCTGCAAAAAGGTTGAAAGCGATCAAGACTTTGACAGAGGCAGGAGTTCCTGTTGTTGTTCAATATGCCCCGGTTATCCCGGCCATTAATGATATGGAACTTGAGAATATTCTCTCCGAGGCTCGCTCAAACGGGGCATCAAGCGCCGTCTACCTTTTGATCCGCTTGCCTTATGAAGTCGCTCCGCTTTTCAAAAACTGGCTTGAAACCTATTTTCCGGATCGTAAGGACAAGGTCATGAATCTGATCCGCTCCATGCGCAAGGGTAAGGAAAATGATCCTAATGATCATCAAAAAGGAATTCTATGGAATTCTTGGCTCCAAGACTCCGAAGACTTACTCTTCTTGCAACCATCTGAAGCATTGGATGTCGCTACTAGCATAGTCCGGCGTGAACAGCTAGTGACTCGTCTCGCTGGTCGTAAGCTAGATCTGTTGTTCATTAAGTGAAAAG
>JAKSCD010000527.1 GCA_022360775.1 Sneathiellales bacterium
CCCTCGCCCCGGCCATCGGCTATGACAAGGCCACGGAAATCGCCAAATGCGCCCATAAAAACGGTACAACCCTGAAAGACGAAGCCCTCCGCCTGGGCTATGTGACTGCGGAAGAGTTTGACGCTCTGGTAAAACCGGAACAGATGATCAGTCCGTCCTAAATTGAAAACAACATGGCCCTGCACTGATCAAAGTGCAGGGTTTTGCTCTCTCAATCACCACAAGATGCAACCCGTCCTATAAATTTGTATTACGTAACATTTCCAGGTTGAATCACTTCCGAACTCAGATAATCTAGAAAATTGTAATAAAAGAGCCGGAAAGTCACCAATGCGTCCAACAAAACTACAAAGAAAGACAGCATTACTAATAGGTTTTTGCGAAAAGAGGGGGTTCTTTTCACCGGATCAGGAAAGCAGAAATCAAAAAAGTAATGAATTAGGCGTCTCCAAAAACACACTCAATAACTGGCTAGAGGAGAAAGGTCCTAACGAAAGTAAGTTAAGAAGCGTAAGCGCAAACTTGTGTGCGTTACTAAAACCTGAGAACCCAACATATGACTTTGACGACCCCAAAACTCTTCTGGATCGCGTTGGCGTCATGGAATTGGGATATTTGATGGGGCTCTCCAGGGCTGATTGCCGGCTATATATCGATCAGAAGATCAGCAGCGTGATGCCAACATTCGGTGTTTTCTGTTTATCAAGAGATGTTAGTCGCGATACTTGGAGTGATTTTTCCGGCCTGGAGGGAGGACACTATATTGGCTACAGAATGGAGACAAGTGAAACGGCTGCCCGTGTGACTGGGCGAAAAACCAGCATTATGAGAATTCCATTGTCTATTAGGCACGAGCTAACGGGCAATAAATTCATGTCTCGCAATTACTTCAAGATTAAAGCTAAGACTCACATATATTCTATCAGGGATAGAGTGCCCTATTTTGAGTATGATGGCTATATTACACCTCGCGATAGTGCCGGGCTATGTCACTGGTTGTTTCAATCGAGAAAACAAAACCCGAATGATATTCTTTATCTGATAATGGACCGTTGGGAGCGGACATCTGTTGGTCCGTCTCAAGAACGCTTGTTTATTCTCGGCTCTATGCATTCAAGATGTCAGGACATACCTGCTTCGCCGAATATATGGCCTGTGGTCTTTGAAAAGGTGGATATCGATCAGGTCATTCCGGTAACGGAGAAGAACAAACCTGAAGGATGGGATAAGTTTGACGATCAGGACAGCTTCTTTCTCAAGAGTTTCCCGGCCCTTCTGGATCCGGCTGAAATTGATCCTGAAATCAAAAAACAAATGTTAGAAGCTAACGACAGAATTGCGGTTTCAAAATTTGATTTGTAAATAATTTTACGCAAATTTACGCTAAATTATACACATAGAAAAACCCTTAACGGAGCTTACCCTCCACCGGAAACAGTTTACGTTGTTGGCTGGGCCGGGCACTGCCATCCTACCTCCAATCATTAAGAAAAGGAGGTTTGGGTATGACAGAATTTTCAACAACTATAACACTTGTTAAGTCCGGATTCCTTCGTTTTATCGGCATCGCAGGATTGGTCTTTGGACTACTTCTTGTATCCGGTCACGCAGCTCAGGCCAGAATTGTGTCTGTATGTAATGCCGCCCCTTATCCCAATATGATCGCCGTCGCTTATAGCGACCACCGTGGAGAAATTTCCGAAGGCTGGCATCGGGTTGAGCCTGGTAATTGCAAGAGCTTTCGAAATGTTAAAGGCAACTTGTTCCATTATTACGCGACATCCGGCAATGAAGTCGCCAGATGGATGAACAGTGGTTCCTCGCAAAGCGTTTATGGTCGTCAGTGGAGATGTGTCGGCAAAAGCCTCAATTTTACTGTCTACGCAACAGGGAAATGCAAAAACAGGCTGGGCTTTGCCGCATTGAGAATTCCTCACCGGCACAACGTCATCACGGTACGATCAAAATATTATAAGAAACTTGCGCTGAACGAGGCGAACGAGGTTTACGAGGATCTTCTCGGTCGCTGGCGGTGGGAAAACCAAATCAGAAAATCAAAAGGCAGAGAAGCGCCTTTCCAGATTGGCGTACGCCTTAAGTCTGGAACAGTTGGCCTGCGCATTGCTCACGTCCAGCGCGGTATGCCTGCTTATTTTGAAGGTATGGAAGTCGGCGATGAGATTGTAAAGCTGGACAGTCATAACATCCGCAACCGAACTGATGTAAGGGCATTTATGGATAATTTGTCCATCTTTCGGACCACTCCTGTGAATGTGACGCTTTATCGCAATGGCCAATATCTCTCCGGCGAGATTGAACCCATGTTCTTTCCTTTTAGCCATAAGGATTACTCATCTGCCAGCAAAGTCGGAACATTTATCTGGTCTACAGCCAATAACATCATGTTCGGATTTGGCAATGAGGTCGGCTGCACAGGTATCAATCTGGTTCGGGAAGGCCTTTCTTCCCTGGTCAAAGATAGAAAATTCAACGGCGGCGACATGGTAGCAAGAAGTAAATCCTGCTCCAACTCAGCCAATGTGAAGCAGGCTAAATATGAAATCCTTCACCAGGATGCGGCCAATGCCGCCTTCTGGGCCAGTCTGGTGGCACCGGGAATTCCAGTCACAAAATTTCTAAGAAATAGTCGAGCTGTACCCTTGGCAGCCCGGTCCCGCTTTATTCGTCAACATAAAACACAAAGGAGAAGTTTCTGATGTTAAAATCGCAAAAATTTGGAA
>JAKSCD010000324.1 GCA_022360775.1 Sneathiellales bacterium
TATCCAGGCCAGAGTTAATGCAGAAATCATTCAATCTGATGGGAAAGTCAGACCTTCCGGCGGAAAAATTACTACCTATGAAATGCCTCAAGGGCGAGGTGTCCGGATCGACGGTGCCGCCTATTCAGGATGGGCACCAAACCCTCGTTATGACAGTCTGGTTGCCAAGCTGATTATTTCTGATCGTAAGGCGGAGCTGGATACTGTCCTCGCCGCTACAGAAATGGCTCTTTCGGATTATGTTATTGGCGGTATCGATACTTCTATCCCGTTCTTGAGATCTGTCTTGACAGAAGAGATTGTTTTTAAAGGCGGTTTTACCACGCGCTTTATTGACGAAAATGTCGCCAGGCTGATGGAAAAGCAGCCTGCAGGTAACGCAATATCTGCGGTGGAGGATATTCAGCAAAATCAAAGCGTGGCTGAGTTGCCTGAGGGAACCATTCCTCTTTCCTCGCACATTCTTGGAACTGTGATTGAGATATTCGTGAGGGAAGGCGATCAAATCCATCACGGTCAGGAAATAGCTGTGCTTGAAGCGATGAAAATGGAACATCAGGTCACAGCAACTGCAAGCGGTTATGTGGAACGGATTTTGATTTCAAGCAGTGAAACCGTTGAGGAAGGCCAGGTGCTTCTGGCCCTGCGACCTGCGGAAGTCTCGACCGCGAAAAAGCGGGAAGAGGAAGAAGTCGATCTTGACTATATTCGCCCGGATTTAAAAGCGCTTCTAGATAAGCAAGCGGCTGTTCTCGACGAGGCAAGACCGGAAGCTGTCGCCAAGCGCCACCTTAAAGACAAATCCATGATAAGGGAAAATATCGCTCTTCTTGTTGATGAAGGGAGTTTCTCTGAATATGGCAGTCTGAATATCGCCGCACAACGAGGCCGTCATAGCGTGGAAACACTGGAAAAAATTAGTCCTGCAGACGGAATGGTTGTTGGAACAGCACGTATCAATGGAGAAAATTTTTCCGAAGAAACAGCATCTGCTGTGGTTCTTGGATATGATTATACTGTATTTGCCGGCACTCAAGGGGTCATGAACCACAAGAAAACGGACAGGATGCTTCATTTGGCAGAAGCATGTCAGCTTCCGATAATCTTTTATGGCGAAGGTGGTGGCGGCCGGCCGGGTGATGTTGACATTAATGCAGCTTCCACGCTGGATGTACCAACCTTTCAGACCTACGCCCGATTGTCTGGACTTGTGCCGCGCATAGCTGTTGCTTCTGGACGCTGCTTCGCTGGGAATGCTGCTTTGATGGGGGTCAGTGATATTCTGATTGCCACGGAGGATACGTCCCTTGGGATGGGTGGTCCTGCA
>JAKSCD010000282.1 GCA_022360775.1 Sneathiellales bacterium
CTCTTACAGCGTCGATCCATGAGGCCTCGGAAACCTTGAGAACCGACGCCGCCAATTTCAGCCAGTCCCTTAACGATGCCAGCCAGGATATGCAAAAAGCAGGTGAGGCCTTGCGCGGAGAAATGCAGGATCTGACCGAAACATTCCAGAAAACGGAAACAGGCCTTTCAGATGTAGAAAATGTGCTGACAAAAGGACGATCGCTTCTTGCCGAAGCGGGGGATAAGTCCCTGGAGAAAGCAGAAGAGCTGAAAGGCCATATGCAGGAGCAGGCAGAGGCGCTGCTCAATTCCAATGATCTGGCGGCGGAGCGGACAAAAGAGGTTCAGGCTCAGTTGCGCAAGCAGATGATTGCCCTGGATCAGGCTTCGGAACAAATTCAAGCGCTTTCAAAGGAAATATCTGACCGGCTCAATGCCAATGTTGACCAGCTTTCCACTGCAAGTCTGGAAACGTCAAACCGGGTTGTTCAGGTTGGGACAGGCTTTCAGCGTCAGGCAGAGGAGTTGAAAATTGCGTCTGAAAGGGTTGCCAACCAGATCAAGGATGCCGGTCAGGAGCTAAAACAGGAAACTGTTGATATTGAACTTAGGGCAGAACGGAGCACAAAAAGCATCAAGGCTGCATCAGAGGATCTCGAAAAGAAACAGCGAGAGCTCGGCCTTTCAGCAGATCAGTCGAAACTGAAAATTCAATCTGCAATCGAGGAAACAGTTCGCTTGCATCAGGATTTCATGGCGACGGCAGAACGAGCGACTTTGCAGGCGCGCCAGTCTGGTGAAGCCGCTCATTCTCAAACTTCAGAACTCGCCAAACTTGCTGAGCGCGCCTCTGCCGAGCTCAGAAATATGGGGGACCAGGCGCGAGATCAACTGGAGACCCTTGAGCATACTGCAAGCAAGACCTCCGCTGAAACATCTCATCTGGCAGATGTTACACGTGATAATATGGATGAGCTAAGCGCAGTGAGTGATCAGGCCAAGGGACGAATGGAAGTCTTAAGTGAACTTTCAGAAAAGGCTCACCGTTTTGCCATGGATATGGAGAAAACACTTCGCGCAGAAACAGAAGCACTGGAAGAGGTAACGCGCAGGCTTGCCAATGAAGCAGAAGAGGTGCAGGCGTCCCTTGGTGATCGGACCAAGCTTCTGAAAGTCACAGGACATCAGGCTGATGTCGCAGGGGATGCCTTTCGCCGCAAGACGCTTGAACTTGCAAAGGCAAGTGAGTTGATGTTAAGCGGTATTAACCGCGCGGATCAGGAACTGGATCGCCATAAAAACGAAATCGAGAAAACAAGGCGCAAGGTTCAGGGAGACTTGCGTTTCGTCATGGATAGTCTGGAGGATACCGGACGCCAGGCACTTTCCCTTGGTGATGACGCAACAAAAGCAATTAAATCCCGCGCGCTCGAGCTGATGGAGATGACCCGAAAGGCCGAAGAGGGATCCAGATCCATCTCGGAACGATTTGATCAGCAAAAGCAACGCCTTGAGGTGACGGCCAGGCAAGTGGAAAATTCTATTCGGGAAACATCCGATATCCTGAGGAGCGAAAGCGGGAATTTGCGGGAAGCTGCAAGTTCTGCAGCTGAAGAGGCGCTTATTTCCAGTCTGAAATTTAAAAAACAGGCAGACCGTCTGGAAGACGCATCAACCCGTGTAGAGCGTCAACAGGAAAAGCTGGAAGCCAAAGAACATAATGATAAAGCGGGTTCTTTCCGCAAATCAGCCTCCTTCATCCTGGATAACCTTCATTCCCTGTCTATTGATTTAGCGCGCAATCTTGATAACACCCTTCCTGAAGAGATGTGGAAGCGCTATCAGAAGGGAGAAAAAAGCATCTTCACGAAACGCCTGGTAAAGAGCAAAGATGCCGAAAAGATCCGGATGCTTTTCAAGGAAAACGGGGACTTTCGCCGTTATGCGACCCTTTATTGTGAGGCTTATGACAAGCTCCTTCGGGAAACTGAAGATAGTGAGTTTTCAGAATTGCTGATCGAAACCTATATGAGTTCTGATGTGGGTAAGGTTTTTGTCATGTTAAGCGAAGCGCTAGAGGGCTGACCTTTTTCAGGCCTCTGCCCCTTCTTCCTTATCCTTATGAGAGTTGATGCCGATGACGACGCGGGACACCAGGATCAGGAAAATAACAGTGATCGTTCCTCCGATGATAAGCGGCATATCATAGTCTACAAACTGGAAGAAAGCACCGCCCCACAGCGGCCCGAAAATTCTTCCTAATCCTGAAAAACTGTTTGCAATGCCCAGCGTTGTTCCTTGCTGTCCTTTTGCGGCGACGAAACTGATCAAGGCCGAATGTGTTGGATTGAGAATGGCAATACCGATGCTCATAAAGGTGATGGCAACGATGAAGATACTGAAATGAAAAGCAACTGTTGTGCTGTATAAGCCAATGGTAAGGGCTGCAAGTCCGACAAGCAGAAGTTTGGGTTCACCCAGCCATTTGGTCAATGGGCCGATCAATCGTCCCTGAATGATCACCAGAATAACACCGATATAGGCAAAACAATATCCAAGATCCTTTGGTGTCCAGCCATAGTTCCGCTCGGTCCAGAGGGGGAAAAGGGTCTCTACCTGACTAAAAACAAAACTGACAATAAAGAACGAACCGACCAGCCAGGCGACAGCAGGGGTATTAAATACGAGTGACATCTGCTGTTTAAACGGGAGCCGGTCTGCGGCTTTTGCAGACGCTCGTTCTTCCGCGGGCAGGCTTTCCTTTACAGTGAAAATAGCGAGGAGCAGACCTAGCGCGGAAAGGCCGGCGGCGAGGAACATCGGAGACTGAAAATCCGGGTTCGACGGGTCATCCCCAACCATAAAGGATCCAATTGCCGGCCCCAGAGTAAAGCCAAGGCCAAAGGCCGCTCCCATCAGGCCCATGCCTTTTGCCCGGTTTTCCGGCGTCGTAACATCGGCGACAATGGCTTGTGCGACTGAAATTTTTCCGGAAGCAATACCGCTAACGCAGCGCGCAACAATAAGAACAGCAAAGCTTTCTGCGAGACCTGTCCAGAGATAGGCACCCGCACTAACCGCAAGGCAGGCAATGAATATGGGTTTTCGCCCGATCCGATCTGATAACCGCCCCCAGATATATGAAAAGGTCAGTTGGAAAATCGAGAAGCTTGTTGCGAGCCAAGTGACCATGAAAGCTGTCGCGCCATAATGCTCGGCATAAAAGGGAAGCAAGGGCAGGATAATTCCAAAACCAACCAGATCCAGGAAAATAGAAAGAAAGACTGCGAGCATAATAATCAGATATTTGAATACGAAGCGGTGATCCTATCCAAGATTTATCCGTTTGGCGAGTTGAAGATCAAGAATTTCCAAGATACTGTTCGATAAAATCCATAATGATAAAAAAAGTACGGCGGGGAACATGTTAGATTTCAAAGGTAAGGTCTCTTCACTTGCAGATATTGAAGAGATCGAAAAAATCCCACTTGAGGAACGATATTCTGAAAAAAGCACCTATGAGCTTATCCAGACAGCTGCGCGGGATTACAGCGATCAAATCGCTCTTCGGTTCTTGCATAACTGTACTGCTGAGGAAGAGCCTGAAGACATTAGTTACAGAGAACTTTTGAAAAAGGTCACTCAGACCGCGAATATGTTCAATGATTTTGGCCTCAAGAAAAATGAGGCTGTTTCCTACTTGCTGCCAAACCTTCCTGAAACACAATATACAATCTGGGGTGGTCAGGCTGCGGGTATCGTAAGTGCTGTAAATCCGCTTTTAAGACCGGAGCAGATTGTTGAAATCCTGAGAGCAACCAAATGTAAGATGCTTGTGGCCCTTGCGCCGACGCCTGGTTCCGATATCTGGGAGAAAACGCAAGTCGTGATCCAGCAAATGCCTGAGCTGGAAGTGATATTTCAGGTGGGCGGTGCCGGTGATCCGGAAAAGAATATTTATCCGTTCACTGAAACAATGGAGAAATATTCAGAAGGGCGACTGGAAAGCGGACGTGTTTTTGATCCTGAAGAGATTTGCGCCTATTTTCATACTGGCGGCACCACAGGTTCACCAAAAGTCGCGCAACATACCCATAAGGGAGAAATCTACGAAGCATGGGCGACCCAGTATTTATCCGGATATGAAACAAGCAGTGTCGCCCTTGTCGGGCTACCGCTTTTCCATGTAAATGCCGTACTTGTGAGTAGTCTCGCCGCCTTCAGAACCGGATCAACAGCGCTTTTCCTGAGTGCAGCAGGGTTCAGGCATCCAAACGCTGTTCCTAATTTCTGGAAAATTGTTGACCGATATCGTGCCAGCCATTTTGTTGCTGTGCCGACTATTTATTCAGCGCTTCTCAATATCCCTTTGGAGGGGGCGGATGTGTCCTCTCTGCGCTTCGGGGTTTGCGGTGCCGCACCCATGCCGCAGGAAGTCATTCGCAAATTTGAGGATATGACCGGGATTGCGATTATGGAAGGCTATGGACTTACAGAAGGCACGTCCGTTTCTGTCTGCAATCCCGCCGCTGGCGAACGGCCGGTTGGATCGATTGGTATACGTTATCCCTATCAGGATGTTGCTGTAAAAGTCATTGGCGAAGATGGAAAAGCGATCCGTAATTGTGACATCAACGAGGTGGGAAATATCTGTATCAAGGGGCCAAATGTTATCCCCGGATATTTACAGGAGCAATTTAATACCTCCCTTTTTGCAGAAGAAGGCTGGTTGAATACCGGGGATTTGGGAAGCGTTGATGAAAAAGGGTATTTCTGGCTGACGGGCAGGGCGAAGGACCTGATTATTCGCGGTGGTCACAATATTGATCCTGGAATGATTGAAGAGTGCCTGCATACTCATCCCGAGGTACTGCTTGCGGCTGCCGTTGGTCGTCCTGACAGCTATGCGGGAGAAATTCCAGTTGCCTATGTTCAGCTCAATCCAGGGAGCACTGTAACCGCCGAGGATCTTCGCTCTTATGCAGAAGAACATATTTTTGAACGTCCCGCGCTTCCGGCGGAGGTTCTTCTTGTCGATACGATGCCTGTCACGGCTGTTGGCAAGATTTTCAAACCTACATTGCGTTATGACATTATTCAGCGCACTTTCGAGCCATTATTAAAACAGCTTGAAACAGATGATGTCATTTTCCGTGTAACAGTTGCAGCAGAAGGAAGTCACGGAACATTGGCAACCGTGACGGCTGACATATCCTCTTCGGCTGATAGAAGTAAAATAGAAGATCAGGTGAAAGATAAACTGGGTGTCTTTTCAGTTAAATTTGTCATTGATTTTAAAGAAAGAATCGCGGTTTGATGATGTAAAAAGGCGTTTGAAGTAAAACAATGATCTTGTTAAGATCCGCTAGAAATTAGGATTTGAGGGGAACAAACATGTCTAACGACGTTACTGATCAAATAGTTCAGGAAGCCAAAGGCAAAAATGCAGCCAAGAATGTAAAACTGATTTATATTCTTTACTTGGTTTCGTTACTGATCGGTTTGACGAGTATTATCGGTGTCATAATGGCGTATGTGAATAAGGGGGATGCACCTGAATGGGCCCAGTCACATTATCGCTTCCAGATCAGAACTTTCTGGATTGGTCTGGTGATGGCATTGATCGGTATGATTACAACAGCCTTTTTCATAGGTATCTTCATTCTGCTGTTCTGGCTTGTCTGGTTTATTATTCGCAATGTCAAAGGAATGAAATCTGCGGGTGAGGAACAACCCTATCCCAATGTCGAAGGCTGGCTTTGGTAAAGCTAAACCCAACCAAAAGAAAAGCCCGGCTAAACCGGGCTTTTTTTATGTTTCCATTTTGGCGATGATCTGGCCTTCTTTAACCGCATCGCCTTCAGCAACCAGTATCTCAACGACCTTACCATCCTCCGGTGCATCTACCGGGATCTCCATTTTCATACTTTCCAGAATGATTATGGCGTCGTCTTCATCAAGGTTTTCACCGATTTCCGCTTCAATTTTCCAGACCTTGCCAGCGATTTCGCTTTCCACATCAATGATGCTCATACCATCTCCCTGTTTTTCTTATTCTTGATCTGAACATGTTTTCACAAGAATAAGGAAAGCGCTATGGAAAAGTGAAAACGATGCGTTAAACCTTGGCGCGGGACGCTTTCTTTCTTTCATGCGGGTCAAGATGGCGTTTACGCAAGCGAACATGATTTGGTGTTACTTCAACCAGTTCATCATCGTCAATATAGGCGATGGCTTGTTCCAGACTCATTTTGCGAGGTGGGGTGAGACGAACAGCTTCATCTGATCCAGCAGCACGGATATTGGTAAGCTGCTTCGCTTTCAATGGATTGACCTCAAGATCATTGGGGCGATTATGTTCCCCCAAAATCATGCCTTCATAGACATCCACGCCACTACCGATAAAGAAGGCACCGCGCGCTTCCAGATTCCAGATTGCAAACGCAACGGATTTACCGGTGGAGTTGGCAATCAACACGCCATTTCGCCGACCCGGAATGTCACCTTTATGCGGAACATAGGAATGGAAAAGGCGGTTCATGATACCGGTTCCCCTGGTATCAGTCAGAAATTCACCATGATAACCGATCAGGCCTCTGGTCGGGCAGTGGAAGGTGACACGTGTCTTGCCGCCGCCTGACGGGCGCATATCTGTCATGGTTCCTTTGCGAAGGGCAATTTTTTCGACCACTACGCCTGAAAACTCGTCATCAACATCGACAACCACTTCTTCAAGCGGTTCCATCGTGACACCGTTTTCTTCGCGGAAGAGAACCCTGGGACGGCTGATAGAAAGCTCAAATCCCTCACGGCGCATGGTTTCAATCAAAACGCCCAACTGCAATTCACCGCGGCCTGAAACAATATAACTATCTGCCTCAGGGCTGTCTTCCACCCGAATGGAAACATTGCCTTCAATTTCTTTCATCAGTCTGTCACGAATGACCCGGCTTTGGACCTTGTCGCCATCTCGTCCTGCGAGGGGGGAGGAGTTAATAGCAAAGGTCATGGAGATGGTCGGCGGATCGATCGGCTGTGCATCGAGCGCTTCCGTCTCATCCGGTGTTGCCAGAGTATCGGCGACAGTTGATTTAACCAGACCTGCGATGGAGACAATATCTCCTGCACGGGCTTCTTCGATAGGTTCACGTTCAAGACCACGAAAAGCCATGATCTTGGAGGCCCGGGCATCTTCAAGCTTGTCACCTGAGCGATTTAGGCCCTTGATCGGGTCATTGGTTTTTAGCACACCGGATTCGACTCGCCCCGTAAGGAGGCGCCCCAGATAAGGATTGCTTTCAATGGTTGTGACCAGCATCCGGAACGGCGCTTCTTCATCGACCTGCGGAGCTGATACATGATTAACAATCAGATCGAAAAGAGGATTGAGATTATCTTTGGAATCACCAAGATCCTTGAC
>JAKSCD010000334.1 GCA_022360775.1 Sneathiellales bacterium
ATGGCCATCTTTTTTCCAGTCAGCAAATTTTAAACAGGCACAGCTGCGGACCGCGAGGATCCGCATTTCTCTCCTTCCTTACCGGCAATAAGGGTAAAATTCAACTTTTATGGAGGAGCAGTGCTTCAGGCTTTTCGGTAAAGGGTCATGAGGGCACCGCCCGACGTTTGCTCGCTTTTCATCAGCGAGAACCGGCTTGGCTGAGAAGGGTTTTCAAAAAGGCGTTTACCGGGACCGACAAGCACTGGAAAAGTCCAGAGGCGAATTTCATCGACAAGATCATGATGAAGAAGCGCCTGAATGAGCTGCCAGCTTCCATGCACCTGAAGAAGCGGTCCATGACCCTGCTTGAGACCGGATATCTCCTCCGCCAGTGTTTTCGGTGAAAGGGCGTGACTATTCTCCCAGGAGAAGCCTTTCAAGCTGTCGGTCACCACATATTTGCGTGCGCTTCGGAATTTTTCAGCTTCCGGTCCATCATTTTCGGGATTTGTCCAGTGAGGGGCAAAGAGTTCGTAGGTTTTGCGGCCAAGCAGAAGATCATAGGGCTCTTTCATGGCATGAAGGCGAACTTGCTCCATCACCTCCTCCCAATAGGGCATGGCCCAGCCGCCCTCCCTGAAGTTTCCGGAATAGTCTTCTTCCGGCATTGACGGGGCCTGCATGACACCGTTTAAAGTCTGAAAGGTCAAAAGGGCAAGTTTTCTCATTCGGCCTTCTCCTGTGAAAGTGAAGCGGACAGGTAATTTTCCAGCATCTGAAGGGTATCGGCCCATGCGGTTTCCTGAAAAACGCAAGAAAGGCTGCTCGGAATACCTGTATGGGTTACGATAACGGTCGTGCCTTCTTTCTCTGCCCTGAAGTCAAAGCGCACATGCATGGGATGCTGGGCCAGCGGATTGGGGGCATGCCAGTTCCAGGTAAAGGAAAGTTCGCTGGGGGCCTTTAGAGCCGTAAAATGTCCTTCAACGACGGAGCGTTCGCCCTGCTGGTGATAGCGGAATTCGAATGAGCCCGATTTATGGAACTCGAATTTTCTTACTTCCAGTGTCACAGCAGCATCAGGAATAAACCATTTTGGCAATTCCTCCCGATCCTTGAAGGCAGCGAAGAGTTTCTCCGGCGGTGCCTTGATCCAGCGGCTGACAATAAGAGGGATTGGTTCTGACATGTTGAAGCTCTTTTTTTATTGATCGGTTCGTTTTAATAGTCAACAATTGTGTAGACTATGAGTGTGATTATTAATTTAGTCAATAGATTTGTTGACTATTGGGATGTGTCATGGATGCATTAGATAAAACCTTTACAGCCTTAAGTGATTCCCGGCGCCGGGCTATTCTGGCTGGACTTCATGAGAGGGAGATGAGTTTTTCAGAAATTGCCGAACCCTTTGGCATGACCCAGACAGGGGTCACCCGTCATATCAATATCCTGAAAAACGCGGATCTGGTTCGGGTCAGCAAAAAAGGCCGGACACGCTATTGTCAGCTGAACGCTGACCCCATGCGAGAGGCCATAGACTGGCTGAAACATTATGAAGGCTTCTGGACCGGAATTTTAGGTCATCTTGCGGAACAGTTTGAAGACAAGACGGAATAGGGCCAAAGAGATGAATGTTTTTAATGCCGTCCTGACGGATCGGGGATCCAAATATGCTGTTTCCGGGGCAGAGGTCGCAAGTCGCAAGAATATTCAGGCGGTTTTGAAACTTCTGAAAAAAGACAAGAAATTTGCCAAAGCCACCCACAATAGCTGGGCGGCCCTTCTTGAAGAAGAAGGACCCATCAAGAATGATGATGGTGAAAGCGGCGCGGGGCGGATAATCCTGCAGATGCTGGAGGGGGCGGATCTTAAAAATCATGTGGTGATTGTGACCCGCTGGTATGGCGGCACCAAACTGGGCGGGGATCGTTTCCGTCGGGTCCAGGATTGTGTGCGATATTATTTTGAAGAAACAGGCCTTCCCTGATCAATCTTTATTACTAAACACAAATTTAACCCTCCTCCCCTATGGTCTGCTGGCTGCCATATGAATAACGGCAGGTTATGAAGTTAGGGGCAAGTTGGGATCGTTATGTTAAATAAAGTAAAAGACCTGTTTCAGAAAAAAGTGAAACAGGCATCCAATGGACCAAAAACAAATAGTAAGTTCGGAATTGGCTTTCGCCTGATTGCAGCATTTTCTGCAGTGACATTCCTGACTGTCGTTATCAGCGCTATTGGCTGGTACAGCTTTGATTCACTCTCTTCTGCGCAGGATAAAACGGCCAATCACGATGTGCCGGCCATATCGCTCGCATTGAAACTCGCCAATGATACCACGGCAATTTCTGCAATTGCGCCGCGGCTGGGGTCTTCCGCTAATGACACTGAACGGGAGCAGGCGATCGAGAACCTGAAAATCTCGTTTGAAAAAGCGAAAGAACGACTTGGCAAACTGAGCAGCTACGCGGAAGGGGATCCGGCCCTCACTGCGATTGAAGAAGATCTTAAACAGCTTGAACCTCTTTTGAATAACCTGAACGGCAGTGTCAAGGGGCGCCTGTATTTTGCCGACTTACGCAAGCAGCGCCTGACACAGCTGGAGGAGTTTCGCGCCCTTCTGGAGAAGGGGATGAGCAGCCTGCTGATTTCCGTTCGTATGAAAACGTTTGAAAATGCGGATGCCTGGGAAGCATTGTTGGAGAAATCCATTGAAACGGCCAAAGCGGGAGGATCACCTGAATATGATACTGATCCTCTGAAACAGGCCGCGACGGATGCCATGGGCGCACAGGAAGCCATCTTTCAGGTTCAGGCCTCAGGGTTCCTGTTGATCGGATTGCTTGCAGAAGCAGCGCTTGCAGAAAATCTGGAGGCTGTGAACGGTTTATCCGATAAATTTCTCTCTTCGATCTCCAGTATGGCAACCCCTCTTGCAAAAGTCAGCAAGGGGCAGAACAAGAAATTTACAGCCAAATATGAAACCCTTTTCAAGGACCTGCTGAAAATAGGCTCCAACGGAACTGAAGAGGAAGTGATCTTTACCATCCGCTCAAAGGAACTTGGGGCGATCGCCAATGCCAATGATATTCTGGCGCAAAGCCGTGTCCTGGCCGAAAAACTGTCAAAGGACGCCAATGAATTTGTGTCTCATGTAGAAGCGGATGTGGCGAAAGCCAATGCGGCCAATATGAGCCTTGCCCAGCAAACCAAGATGACCCTTCTGGTTGCGGCACTTATTTCTGTTGCGATCGCAGTCGGGATTGCCTGGTTCTATATCGCCCGCAATATTGTCAAACGCCTTCTGATGATGGTTGAGTCAGCACGTAAGCTTTCTGACGGTGACCTTGATTCCAGTATTTATCGCGAGGGGAATGATGAAATTGCCCGTCTTGGATTTGCTCTTGTCAGTTTCCGTGACGCCGCCCGTGAAGCTCGTGCTGCGCGGGAGCAGGAAGAACAGGATCGTGTGCGCCGCGAAGAGGAAAAAGAGCAGCGCCGTCAGGAACAGGCAGAAAATGAGCGAAAAGCTGCTGAAGAGAAAGAACGTCTTGCCGAAGAAGCAGAAGAAGCCAAGCGGGCTGAGCTTGCCCGCCTTGCTGACGAATTTGAAGGCAGCGTGAAACATCTGGTCGAGAGTTTCTCTGATGCGACGAGTGAAATGTCCGGTATTTCCGGTTCCATGAGCCAATCAGCCGGTGAGACAACCTCTCTCACACAGACCGTTGCGTCAGCATCCCAGCTTTCCAGCAACAGCATTAATTCTGTTGCGACGGCAGCGGGTGAACTTTCCGCCTCCATCTCTGAGATCAGTCAGCAGGTAGGCCAGGCCGCGGGTATCGCCGGTGAAGCGGTGAGCGAAGCTGAACGGTCCAATGTGATGATCACCAGCCTGAACGAAGCCGCTGCCAAAATCGGTGACGTTGTGGAGCTGATCAGTGATATCGCGGAACAGACCAATCTGCTGGCGCTGAACGCAACCATTGAGGCGGCCCGTGCTGGCGATGCGGGTAAAGGCTTTGCTGTTGTGGCCAGCGAGGTGAAAAATCTCGCGACCCAGACGGCTAAGGCTACCGAGGAAATTACCAACCAGATCAAGGCGGTGCAGACGGAAACCGGAAATGCAGTAACAGCAATCGGTAGCATCAGCACCACGATCGGGCGGATCAATGAGATCAATACAGCAATTTCATCTGCCGTTGAGGAGCAGGGGGCTGCGACCAGCGAAATCAGCCGCAGTGTCCAGCAGGCAGCCAGCAGTGCCAATGAAGTCTCTGCCAATATCAATACGGTGAATGAGACAGCAAGCAAGACCGGGCATTCCGCTTCGGAAGTGCAGGATGTGGCTGGCAAGCTTGTGAACGAAGCGGGCACCTTGCAGGATGAAGTGGATCGTTTCCTGCGCCAGGTTCGCGCTGGATAAGCGGATCTGCTAAACGACGTGAAAAAGCCCGGTTACGAATGTATCCGGGCTTTTTTATTACTCCTGTAATGAGGATCACCTGATCATTTCCCTGTGCTGCTTTTCGTTTTGGCAGGTCTTCTGATCCGCATATAAACCCCGAACAGAACCACCAGGGCCAGGGCCGCAAGAAACGTCACGACAACAAGATCACGAACAGGTCTTCCTGTTAGTGGAACAAGAAAATCCCATTTATGGAACCATGAAAAAGAAAATCTTTCCAGCCGGGTCGCGCTATCGAGGCGGTCTACCAGCAGGCCAGAGACCGGGTCAATAAACAACAATTCTCCGGGCGTGTCCTCAAAAACGATTTTCCAGACCGGCAGGCGTTTGTTTCTGAAATCATATTCAGGTCCAAAACGGGTTATCAAGGTTCCCTGTGCTTTTATATCTGTCGGCTTTTTCAAGAGAAGCCGCGCTGTTGCGATGGCCATTTCCCTATCTGTAAAGCCACCATCTGAAAGAGATCGGGTTTCCAGATAAAGGGCCCGTTTTTCCGAAGGAATCCCGTCAAACTGTTCCTTTCTTGATACCTTTGCGTGATGAGAAGAGGGGCCCGGAATACCCAGTCTGTAGAACAGGGATCCGTCCGGTCCCTGAACCAGGCTGATCGCATTGAAAGAGAGCCCTTCAAAGGCGTTCAGCTGCTCTTCAATCGGGGAGAATTTCTCTTGTCCGAGCGACAGTGTTATTTCCGGTTTTTCTTCGGTCATATCTCCCGACAGAGATGATTTGATCAAATGGTAAAATCCGGATAGGCAAAGGGAGAGAAGCGGGATGACCACCAGATAGGCGAGTATGCGATGAACTTTCCGGGATTTCTGGGAAATCTTCCGGGCTTTCATGTAAATCAGCAGGCAGGCTCCTGAAAGGGTCATGATCAGGAAAACCAGAAGAACACCGCTATAGACTGCGACCCTGGTAACCTCAAACTCCTTGAGCCAGCTTCCCGTATGGACGGTCTGGAATATCGCTTGCAAGGATGATTTCCAGTCATTTGTCATACTGGCAAGCGCATTGGTCTCTGTATGGACAAAAACGGTGAGGTTGTCTGGCGTATCAAAATGGATCTTGTAAACAGGCAGCAGCCTGTTTACCCACGGATAGCTTGTATCGAAGGTGCTTTGCAGAGTGACAGACCGGATTTTGCCCGGATCAATTCCAGAATAATACTGGGCCAGCCAGCGGGCTTGCTTGCGGTCCTGATCAATAAGTTCCCGTTGCGTCTGAAGATCAAAATATCGCTTGGGTCCCTGCAGGCTTTCAACGACCTGCAGCAGGGGTGCGTCTTCACCCGGGACGATTTTGACGATGGCAGCGGTGGCTATTTTCTCCCGGTGAAGAATTTGCTGCACAGCGCTCACATAAGAAGGCTGGAAGCTGCCCTTTGGGCTTGAAAAACTTGCCGGGCGCGGTCCCGTCCAGATCATCAGCGGATGAGTGAAAGCAGAAATAACAAAGAGCAGAAGTGCTGCTGCGGCCGCCCATAGAAGCAGCCTGTGCAGTTGCATGCTCTGCTTGATAAGTGTTTTTTTGAATTGTCCCATGAAATTATACCCCGGGGCCCGGTATGGACCCCAGGGTATCCCCCTTGCCTAGAATTTTGCTTTTAAACCCACAAACACACTTCTGCCCTGGCCGGGGTAATAGACATTGGTATTGCCCGCGCCATTGATAATGGTGCTGAAAGTGGAGATATAGCGTTTGTCCAGAAGGTTACGGGCGTCAATAAAGGCCGATATGGACTCTGTGAAATTATATCCTGCCGCCAGGTTTAACACCATGTATCCCGGGGCATTCAGGGTGTTTTCGTAATCAACATCCGCATTGCTGCTCACTTCAATACTGGGTGCAATAAACCACTGATTTTCACTCTCATAGCGTAATTCACTCTGGTAAACATGCTGGGCAATTCCAGGAATTCTGTTATCGCCATACTGATCATCATCGACAAAATGAAAATCTGACAGCGTATAGGCGTTTCTCCAGACGAGATCGTCATTTTCTGCAAAAACCCCTTCAGCGATTTTAACAGCGAAACCGAGCTCAATACCCTGATGCACGGTTTCATCTGCGTTGAAGGTACTCGCCGGAATACCGCCGCCTGTCGTAAATTGAAGCATCTCGTCCTTTAGCCAGGCCCGATAGAGCGAAAGGTCCCAGGAAAACCGTCCGGCTTCGCCGCGGGTGCCGATTTCTGCCGTCCAGGCTTTTTGCGAGTCAACAGGTGTGAAGCCAACCGTGCCACTCTGGGTGAGTTCGGTAAAGGTTGGCACTTCATTGCTATAGCTCAGATTGGCGAAAAATTGCAGATCCTTTGCTGGTTCATACAGCAGTCCGACTTTGGGATTAAAGGATGTATAGGTCTTGCTGTCGCTTTCTGCCGGGACAAAATTATCGTCCACCTTCCTGTAGGCCGCGGTTAGCTGGGCACCGGTGACAAAGGCGAGTTCGGGGACAATGCGAAACGAGTTTTCCGCGTAAAGGACCGTATCCACAGCTTCCTGATCCCTGTCTGCTGTTTGCGCCCCTTTATGTCCCCCGACATTGGCGAAGACATCGGCATCAACCTTTCCCCATTGAGTGGAGAGCCCAATTCGAAAACTGTTGTGATGGCCGGAAAGTGTCGTGTTGCCGCTGATTTGTGCAAAGGCCCCCATATCCCGCGATTGCTGGTCAATAACACCAACAAAAGGGGTAATGGGATGGAAGAGATCCTTGAAATTGACATAGGCGCCAATATCAAGCTGCTCATCATCACCAAACATATAGGTGGTCTTGTTCGCAAGACGCAGGGACCGGATATCCCTCTGCCAGTCTGTACTGCGAGCGAAAGAGGCGGCATCTTCGGGGCTGTTAAGGGCCTGCTCGCGGCTGATACTGCCCGCCAGTTCCTGATCAATATCATTGGCACTAATATAAAATCTGGTTTCAAGATCGTCACTCAGCCGAATTCCTGTATTGCCATTGAATTTGACACTTTGCTGATCTTCATGTTCGCGATATCCGGAACTCGTTGTTCCGGTAATACTGGCAAAAATGTCAAAATCCCCGGCAGACTGACCTGCCTGCACATTCCCGCGATAGGTATCAAATGAGCCGCCACTGATTGTTGCCTCATATCCCGGGTTGCTTCGGCCTGTTTTGGTTACCGTATTGACAGCGCCGCCAAGACTGGTTGCCCCATATTGCAGGGCGTTGCCGCCTTTATGAATTTCGATGCGCTGTGTGATATTGGGGTCAAGTTCCTGAAAATCAGCGGATCCATCGGCCAGATTAAAGGGTACACCATCCTGCAGGAGTTTTATCCCGCGCATGTGGAACCCGCGGGACAGGCCGGAGCCCCGAATAGAAAGACGGACTTCTTCTGCAAAGCGCTTCCTGGCGCTTACGCCAGGTGCCAGAAACAGAGTGTCTTCATAATTCTGGGAAAATTTCTTCTCGATATCCTTGCCTTGTACCAGATGAACGCCCCCTGGTGTCTGCTCAAGATTTTCCTTGGCTTCAGAGTTATCGGGAACAGTCAGGGTTCCCTCATTTTCAGCAGGTGCTGTAACCTCAATAGGGTCCAGAGTGACGTTTTTTTCTTGCGCATATACAGGCAGCGCAGCGAGAACCAACAGGCTTGCACCCGTCAGGGAAAGAGATGATTTCATAATTCCTCACATGAAATTGTGTTCGGAAGGCAGAGCCAACCGGAGATCTGTTTTTATGTTTTTTGATTTCAGGTGAGGATGTAAGGAGGTGCGCGCGTCAGGAAATTGCGCGATGGAATAACGCCGGTATGGATATTGCTGTCGGCACAGGCATACCGGCTGGTCTCAAACTCGGGAAATGCAATGGGGTTTCCATTCTCCAGGGAGATGGACGCAACCGTTGTGCCAAAAGTCGGAAGGTTACAAAGGGTACAGCCTGTTTCTGTATCGGCAGCAGGTTCATTTTCCTGATTTTGCAATTCCGCCCAGGAGACCAGTTTTACACCTTCCGGCGTACAAATCAGAAAGCGACCGCCCAGAAGCTCCTGCAGGGGGCTGTCTTCTTCAAGGGTGGAGGCGGGGATCTGAGCTGCCGCTGTCGCAAGCGTCAGGGAAGGCATAACCGCGTTCAGGAAAAACGCGAGAACCATGAACAGGCTTATTTTTTTATGAACACCACTTCCCCACATAGGTTTGGGATAAATAAATTTAAGGGAAGTTTCAAGCTTATTTCTTGGGCGGAATGGAAAGCCGGGCTCCCTGCGCTCTCAGGCTTTTTGTTCTGCCGTCTTTTCAAGGGCATTATGAAGAAGCCGAATAAAATCCTGCGCCGGTTCCGATAAAGGACGGTTGCTTGGATAGAGTGCCTTGAGTTCCAGAAGCACCGAAGGTGAAAAAGGGCGGATCGCAAGCCCGCCCTTTTGATGGGCTTGCGCGGTGATCGGTTCCAGAATGGAAAGCCCCATGCCCTGGCTGATCAGATTGCAAATGGGTGCGGAAAAAGTAGATTCAAAAATAACATTCAAGGTAATTCCCGACGCTTCCAGGACCCTGCGGATCCGTCGATGGGTAATGCTGTAATCAGAAATCATCAATAGCGGTTCCCCGTCCAGATCCCGTGGCTGGATCACTTCCTTATGAGTGAGCGGATGATTTTCAGGAAGAACGCAGACAGTTTCCAGGGTGGGGAGATCGACACTCTCAATTCCTGGCGCTTCTGCCGGGATAACGGCGATGCCCACATCATAATGCTGCAAGGCGATCAGCTCCCTTACCTGCGGGGACGCACAGGCATGAAGAGAGAATTTAACGCCCGGCCAGCGGATTTTGAACTCTCTTATAATATCCGGGATCAGGTGAAAAGAGGTGGCAACTGTGGCGGCGATTTTTAAGTCGCCGGATCTTAAATCCCGGATCTGCTTCGCTGTTTGAGCCAGTCGCTCCAGGCCAAGAAAGCTGCGTTCCACTTCTTTGAAAAACTCGGCCGCATCTGATGTGGCGATCAGCCCGCCCCGGGTTCGTTCAAAAAGGCGAAAGCCCAGCTCCCCTTCCAGATCCCGGATCAGACGGCTGATTGCCGGTTGTGTAACCCCCAGCATATCGGCTGCAACCGTCATGTTGCCGGTCTGATAGGCATATCGAAAGGCTTCAATCTGGCGGTGATTTAATCTCATGATCAACAAAGTTTATCATAATATTTTGTTATGGAAGGATAAAAAAACGAATTAGACATTATTAAAAGCATTTCTAATCTTAGGGAAATACAGACACTCGCTCGGCAAGGAGAATAAAAATGAAACCGCTCTCCGAGACTAGGATTGCAAAATATACAGAAGAACTGAATGACAAGGGCTATACGGTTCTGGAAGGCATCATCCCCAAAGACTTGCTCCTGGAAATAAAGGACGCCTTGCAGGAGGTTGAGAAAACCCACGATATCGGCTATCGCAAAACGGCTTTTGAGGGTCTGAAAACCGTCAGGATTTATAACCTGCTCGCCTATCACAAGGTCTTTGAAAAACTGCCCGTTTTCCCGGGCACATTGCCGATCGCTGAAAGAGCCCTTGATAAGGAGTTGCTGCTTTCTTCCCTTTCCGCTATTTGCCTCGGTCCGGATCAGGAAAGCCAGCCTCTGCACGGGGATAGCCAGATGATCCCGATCCCCCGCCCCCATATTCCGCTTGCGGTCAATTCCATGTGGGCGCTCACTGATTTCACGGAAGAAAACGGGGCGACCCGTATTGTTCCTGGCAGCCATAAATTTGATCATAACCCCCTTTATAACAAGACTTATGAGACCGAATGCGCGGAGATGCCGGCGGGCTCCATTCTGATGTGGAACAGTGCGCTCTGGCATGGGGGCGGTGAAAACAGGACATCTGAACGCCGGGACGGGATCGCCTGTTATTACTGCGCGGGCTGGGTGCGGGCACAGGAAAACCAGCAACTGGGTGTTCCTTTTGAGCGGCTCAAAAGCTTTCCGCGCCGTCTTCAGGAAATGTGTGGTTTTTCTGTTTATCAGGGGGTTTACGGCCATATCGATAATAAAGACCCGATCCAGCTTTTAGGGCAGGAGCAAACCCGCGGCATGGTGTGGGAAGCAAGCGATGAGGTGCAGACCCATGACAGCTGAACAACAACGAAAGATTTCCGCTGAAAGCCATGCGGCAATCATGGCGGACTATTCAAAAACAGGCGAAGATATTGCAAAAAATCTTGGTAATCGAGGCCCTGTAAAGCTGGATCCGTCTGGAAAACTCGCCCCGGAAATTCTTGAAGCCTACTGGCGGACAGGTTTCTATGTGTTTGAAGGGGTCATTTGCCCGCTGGAGCTTGAAAATCTTCGAAAGGATGTGGACAAGATACTGGCACGCGCGCCAGTCTCGCCGGACGCAACTGTGGATAAAGATGGAAAACCCGCGCTTAATACTGAAGTGACCCGCCCGCCTTATCGTTTTGCAAAACCGCTAAGCGATCCTTTGGGCGGCACCTCTCTCAATAACGGGCGTCACCCGGTTGCCATGACCAGTCCGACAGCAAAAGACCCCTCTGTTCAATGGACGGTGAATATGCTGGACGGTAATCTGCATCTGATGGATTCGGCCCTTCGCCTCTATGGCCATCCTGATCTGCTTTCCATAGCGGAAGCCATTAATGGTCCTGATTTCGTCCCCTATAACGAGGTTGCCTTTATCAAGGAGCCGGGCCTGGGCCCTTCTGTTGCCTGGCATCAGGACGGCATGACACACTGGGACGCTGAAGACTGGAATGAAGGAGCCCATGGCTTTAATTTCATGACGCAGCTCTATCCAAGCACGGCGCAAAATGCGGTCTGGGTGCTTCCGGGAAGTCATAAGCTTGGCAAGGTGGATATAACCGCTCTGGTTGAGGAAAGCGGGAATGAAAGGCTTAACGGGGCCTGCCCCATGATCTGCGATGCCGGTGAGGTCATGGTCATGAACCGCCAGCTTGTCCATGGTTCCTTTGCCAATTCCTCGGCAGATCGCCGGGTGACCCTGAATGCCGGTTTCTTCCCGCGAAAAAGGGTGGTGAATGTAACCGCAAAACGCCTTAACGGGGATATAGAAACCTATGATCTGAATAGGGTCGTGGCCCGCAGCCGGATCATTGCGCTTGCCGTGGATGCTCGCCAGCAGCGTTACCCGAAAGAGCGATGCTATCAGTATCAACCCCTGAAAGACGAGCAGGAGGCAATCAGCTGGAATGAGGAAACACGGGGGTCCATGCTTAAGGATTATAATCTCAAGGATATGTTTATTTAGAGTAGATTTTGTTTACCGCGCGGCATCCGGGTCAATAAACTGATGGTTGACCAACATTTCAAACTTACCTATGCTGCGCTGCACATTAGTGGTTCCGTATCAATACACGGATGAATAGGGAATTCGGTAAAGAGTATTTTGCAAGCCGAAGCTGCCCCCGCAACTGTATGTGGAGAATCGCTGCTCTTGGACCACTGACGGACAATAGTACAGATCCGTTGGGAAGGTGAGCAAGCGGTCAAGACCCACAAGCCAGGAGACCTGCCACTTTTGGTCACTCGACCTGCGATACGGGGTGTGTCCGGGTGCGGCTTTCCGTTGAAGTGACACCAGAAGAA
>JAKSCD010000224.1 GCA_022360775.1 Sneathiellales bacterium
ATGGTATGAAAGTCCGGGGGGAGAGCAAAAGTGATGTCGCCAAAGCGATAGAGGATGTCGCAAAAATACTTAACCTCACAGAATATCTGGATCGCAAACCCAGTGCACTGTCCGGCGGACAGCGGCAGCGGGTTGCTATTGGACGGGCGATTGTCCGCGACCCTGACGTTTTCCTGTTTGATGAACCGCTTTCAAACCTGGATGCGAAGCTGCGTGTCGATATGCGTGTGGAAATCAAACAGCTTCATCGCCGGCTTAAAACAACCATGGTCTACGTTACTCATGATCAGGTGGAGGCTATGACAATGGCAGATCGTGTTGTTGTTATGCGCGACGGAAAAATCGAACAGGCTGCAAGCCCGATAGCGCTTTATGATGAACCTGATAATATGTTCGTAGCGTCCTTCATCGGGGCACCAAGTATGAACATGATCGAAGGAAAGCTCGTTCCAACAGAAGATCGTCTGATTTTCAAATCCTCAGCCGGTTTTGATATTGCTGTTCCGGAAAACAGACAAACTGTTTTAATGCCTTATGCTGGTGAGGAGTTTGTTCTGGGCATTCGGCCTGAACATACAAGTGAAGCGACACCTGAACGTGCTCACGTGCAGATGACAGTTATTGATGTTGAACCGCTTGGCTCCCATACATTGGCGATCGGTACGGTGGGGGACAGTAAATTCACTGCGCAGTTTAACTCCAAAACAGCTGTAAAACCGGAGCAGCAAGTCGGTGTTTCCTTTGATGAGGAAAGACTGCATTTCTTTAAAAAGTCAGATGGTCGGGCTGTCCGGTAATTCTGAACGATAACCCAGCGATTTCCTCACTCCCCTCAGCCTGGCAAAGAGGAGGAGGGAGGCCGCGCCCATTCCAAGGGCCATTCCGGACCAGAGGCCGGAAACACCCTGTTCAAACGTGATGCCAAGGATAAAAGACGCTGGAATGGACAGGCACCAGAAGCAGACCAATGTGCTATAGATCGGGAAGTTGTTATCCCCGAGCCCACGTAGGATACCGACGGTAATAATACGTCCGCTATCCACAATCAGGCAAAGACTGGCGATGATTAAAATGACTTCTGTATTTGCAAGGACAGTTTTGCTGGACGGGTCTGCATCATTAAGGAAAAAGGCAAGAATTGTCTGGCCCCAAATAAGCAGAATTCCGGCATAGAGGATCATGCTGCTCATTCCTGAAAAAAGGGCCCGGCGCAGCGATTGATCCCGCTTTTTTGGTTTTTTTGAACCAATGAAATAGGCGATAACGATTGTTGCTGCTTCACTAAAGCCAAAGGAAAGACCGGTTCCAATTTCCGCAAGCTGTAAAGTGAGTGAAAAAGTGGCGAGAGGAAGAGGACCAATAAAGCCGGCCATTAGGGTGAGGGTCGCAAAAAACGACATGGTTGCGCATTCCAGAAAGGCCATTGGCAGACCGTATCGCAAAACCAGCTTGACCTGATCGGGCTGAAATCTGGAAATGACACCTTTCCATGGAATGGAGGCCAGCAGGTTTTTCTTCAGTAAACAGGATATCAGAATCACGGTCTTAAGGATTGCGCTGATCAGCGTGGAAAGACCAAGCCCTGCAATACCCATTGCCGGAACGGGACCCCAGCCGAACATGAAAATGTAGTTTCCCGCTGCATTTAACAGGAGTGACAGGAGGGAGACCCAGAAGAGAAGGCGTCCAAGCCCATGGATAGAGGTATAGATCCAGAAGAAGCAAAACAGAATACTGAAGGGTAAAGTCGCTGTCAGAAGCTTGAGATAGGGAGAGCCTTCATTAATCAGATCAGCGGGTTGTTCCAAAATTGTAAAAACCGGTTCAGCAAAGAGCATGAACAGGGCCGCCGGGATCAGAAATACCAGAAGTATCTGACAAAGGGCAGCGACCGTTTTCTGGAAAGCCGCCCTGTCATCAGCCCCAAGAGCTTTTGCCAGAAGTGGAGAAACACCAACAACAAATCCAATGGTGACCAGAATGATCAAGTGAAAGAAAGTCGCCATCAGGGTAGCAGCCGCAAGAACCATGGGCCCAAGCCAGCCTGCCATAAATACATCCGTCACACCAATCGCGATATGGGCAAGATTGGAAAGACCGAGGAACAAACCCAGCTTGACCAGATCGGGAGCGTCACCTTTCTCAGACATGGGGACTGGATCCTGGCAAGGGTCCAATAACATCAATATGCAAATGACCGTAAGGGGAACGGCTTATCTTGGCTTCAACCTGATAGACCCTTGCAATATTGTCTTCCACCAGAACAGTTTCCGGGGCACCTGCCGCAACAACTACTCCCTGATGCATCAGGACAAGAGTATCGCAGTATCTTGCCGCCAGATCCAGATCATGCAGCGCTGCAACGGCGATCTGGTTCTGAGTTTTGATCCGTTGCTGTACCAGTTGCAAGACAGTCATTCGCCAATGCAGATCAAGTGCCGAGGTCGGCTCATCGAGAAGCATCAGTTCCGGCTCTCGAATAAGAGCGAGGGCAAGGCCGACAAGTTGCCGTTTTCCGCCGGAAAGACTGCTCAGTGCTGAGAGGCGGTATTCGTATATTCCCAGGCTGGTAAAAAGATCCTCTATTCTATGTGCGAGAGCCTGATCTGAGTAGGGCAAAGCAAGAGCGCGAGCCGTGCTCCACAAAAGCTCCGTTGGTGTCAGTGCCGTGGGCGCGGGCGGGCTTTGTGGCATCGTGGCTACTTTCTCGAACCAGGCTTTATGGTTTGTTTTGGAATATTCCTGCCCGGCAAAGGAAATATGGCCCTTGAAAGCCAATATTCCGGAGAGACACCGAAGCAAAGTCGATTTTCCTGAAGCATTGGGGCCCAGTAATCCAACCAGCTGACCTTGGGTGATATCTGGAAAGGAAAGATTGTTTAGAATTTGAACCGAACCATAACCGGCTGACACATTCTCTACTTTCAAATTCATCGCGTCCGCCTGTGATTTTGAAGAAGAAGGGACAGAAATAAAGGAACACCGATGATCGCCGTCAAGACACCAACCGGCACGACCGTTCCCGGCAGCAATATTTTTGAGAGAAAAGAAGCGATAGAGAGAATAAGGGCGCCACAAAGGGCAGAACCAGGCAGAAGCATACGATGATCTTCACCGAGCAGGAGGCGGGCGATATGTGGCCCTACCAGCCCGATAAAACTGATTGTTCCGACAAAACAAACGGCAAACGCGGCAAGAAGAGAAGAACGCGCGATGACCCAGATCCTGAGTTTTGCGACATTGACACCGGTACTTCTGGCATGTTCTTCACTTCCCCTGATCAGAGTAAGTAGCCAGACCTGCCGCAGGCTGAACGGGAAAACCAGGCAAAAAACAGCGGAAACAATGGCAACTTCTATCCAGCCGGCTTTTGTAAGGCTGCCCATGGCCCAGAAGGCAATCTGATATAAGGCTTCGGCATCGGCAATAAGATAAAAACCGAAAGAAATAGCTTCGCACAGAAAGACAAGGGCGACACCGAACAGGATCACGGTCTCCCTGTTTCCACTACTTATTCGGACGACAAATAACACCAGAGCAGCTGATGCGCAGGCACCGACCAGTGCCAGTACGGGGGTCAGGGCCTGAGAAGGCAAAAAAGGAATTACCGGGCTGAGGATAATGGCAATACTTGCCCCCAGAATTGCAGCGGATGAAATTCCGAGCGTAAAGGGACTGGCAATCGGATTGTCGAGAATTGTCTGCATTTCTATGCCTGAAAGCCCAAGAGCAGCGCCGACGACAACCGCTATCAGGGCATCAGGGATCCTGACATCCCATAGAATGATACTATGCCTGAGATTGAGGCTACTCGGGTCGATCAGTCCTTCAAAGACCTGCTGAGCTGTCAGCCCGGCAGGTCCGGCAAGAAGATCAAGCCATAAGCTGATCAAAAGCGCGACAAAAAGACAAATGAGAACCAGGATGCGGCGGTTATTTAATCTTGAAAAGTCCGCATGCAGTGAAGATTTACTTGTCATTCTGATAAGTCACAAAATAGGTACCGTTAAGATCAAAGGGAAGGAACCGGTTATAGATTTCTTCAAGGCTGCCGCTTGGGTTTAAATCTGCGAATAAATCGGGATGGATCCATTTGGCCAGGGCCTCCACCGCAACAATATTGAAGGGGGAATTATAGAAATTGTGCCAAAAGGCATGGGCACGGTTCTTCTGAACGGCGTCAAGGGCCTGAAAGGCATCCTGAGACAGATATTTCGCAAGGCTTTTTTGAGACATCTCTGCCGTCATGCCTGCACCCATGGCAACAACATCGGATCCTTTTTGAAATTCAGGCAGCGTACCAGAGGCCGTAGAAATCCAGACATCCGGATTTTCAATAAGCAGAAATTCCTCGGTATGTTGGGCTGTTGGGCCCGGGGCCACCGCGTTGGCGATATTCTGGCCTCCGACCAGATCTACAAATGGGCCCAGCATGCCATCTGCCATGCCCCAGCAACACTCGAACCGTCCAGCATGTACCTGTAAAAACACTTTTGGCTTTTGTGATTTTATCGTTTTTACTCTTTCTGTAATCAGATTAAGGCGGTTTTCGTAAAAGTCGGTATAGGCTTTTGCTTTTGCTTCCTCGTTAAAGACTTTTCCGAGGATCTTCATGGATGCGACGGTATTTTTAAGAGGATTGCTTCTAAAGTCGATAAAGATAACCGCTGTCCCGGTGGCTTCCAGCTGGCTGATGAGTTCTGCCGCATCCGCACCGGGGCCGTGATCTCTTAGGCCGAAAATGGCGACCTGGGGTTTCAGGTCAATAATCTTTTCAACAGAAACACTGGCAGCACTTTTATTGCCAAAAAGCGGAATTGGCAGTTTTTCCGGATAGCGTTCCATCAACTGCATCTGGATATGAGGATGGGTCCAGAATACAGGGCTCATCATTCCTACAATTCCCTGGACCGGATTGTCAGGATGCAGGACAGACATGGCAGCCAGATAGCGTCCTTCGCTTAGAACATACCGAGTGACAGGTTCCTTGATTGTAACCGTTCTGCCGGTTACATCCTCAACTTGAATAGGATAGGTATATGCTGTGAAAGAGAGCAGGGACAGCAATAATCCAAGAACAAATGAACGCATTAATTAAACCCCATAAAAATAAAAAAGGCCCGGCGTTAAAAAGACGCCGGACCGGAATAGACAGCTAAAAATCAGAATTCTGCTTTCATATAGACCAGGAAGGAGCGTCCCGGTTCGTATAGTGGCGTAACTGTTGGAAATTCTTGTCCGTAAGTTGCGCGGTCAGCATAAGTTGCATCAGTGATGTTATTTGCTTCGATACGGAAAGTGAGAAACTCATATCCTTCCGGCTGATATTCTGCATAAAGATCCAGTGCAATATATCCATCGACATTTGTCTTGCTGTTTTCAAGAGCTGCATCAATAGATCCACCAATTGCAAGTCCAAGATTGTCAAAGCTATGCTCGGCTTCAACAGCGAAAATACGTCCAAGAGGCGCGCCAAGATACTGTGTGTTATCTGAATCCGGGTCGAGGCCATCATCGATGGAAATCTGAGTGTCTGTGAAGGAAGCCCTTACAAAACCGCTTTTCCAGTCATAGCGACCGTAAAGTTCGTAACCCTGTGTCATGAAATCATATTTGCGGGCTGGACCAATTGTATAATGCGCTCTACGGGCATTTTTAAAGTCACTGAGGAAGACACTGCCGCCATAAGAAAAGGCCTGATAGTTTCCATCGATCCCCATGGTCACATTTTGTGCACGTGTTGGATCAACGCTATCAGCACTGTAATCCCAGCCTGGATTGAAAATGAACGCTTCCGCAAGTCGGATGCCACCGAAAACATTTGAATAACCGGCACTGACAGTCAGGCCTTTTATAATGTCATAGGAAACAGAAGCATTGCCGCTTAGACCGCTATTTGTTTCTTCCGAGCCATCAAGTCCAGTGAAGCGTTGTCTATCTGCACGGCCGCCAAAGGAAAGACCAAGATCTTCGAAGGGCCGCAAGCGGGCCTGCGCATAAGCACCAAAATTATTGGCTTCTTCCTCGATTTCAGGTGTGGAGGGGTCAGTATATTTATTTGCGTCGAAGTAAAAATCCACTCCGGCAGTGACCACATTGTTTGGGGATAATGTGAAATCATTCTCGATCTTGCCGGAAATACTCACTGTTTCTGAATCACTACCCCAAGGGACAGGTACATCCAGCTCTGCGCGTGAGTAAGCCATTGTAACATGCGGATTGAACATATCGGTCGGGTTCTCTGTATTATAGTTGAACACGACATTTGTGCGTTTCAGGATGTAATCGCGAACCAGATTGTTGGCCAATCCTGAAATGGCACCGATATTTGCACGGAAGGGGCGACCTGTATCGTCATCTACATGCTCTACTGAAAGTTCAAACCGGTGGCCGTTGCTTGACTCATATCCTGCTTTACCCAGCATTGTGCGTAAATCAGTTCCTGTTCCCAGCATCTGATTGCCATCACCGTCGCTATAATCGTCGCCTTTTCCCCATTTGAAGAACGCGAGACCTTCCAGACCGTTATAACGGCCGTAGACCACATCGCTGTTGAAAAATGTCTGGCTGTCTGTGTCGTAACTTGCTGTTACAAAACCGCCAAAATTTTTACCCTCTTCAAGAACATCTTTTACATCAACTGTCTCATAGGCGATGCTACCTGCAAGCGCACCAGGACCAGCGTCAGCCGGCGCAACGGAAGGGTCCACCCGTGCTGCCTTAAGCAGGCTCGGATCGATCAGATTGTTACCGGTATGGTGAAATGTTCTGTTAAGCTGTCGTCCACCATCGACAGTAACGGCAAGATTGGATTCTTCAACGCCCCGCACATAGACTTTCTGGGTGGAAGGCATTGCGCCACCAACAGAGACGCTGGCTTCGCCTGAAAAGACATCTTTAACATCTGTCGGATTTCTGCGAGCAAGATCACCGTCGGTGACATAGATTGTGTCCGACCGGTCGGCATTTCCTGCATGACGGTCAATAGATTTGGCACCGGTCACATGAATGGCATCGATCGTTTTTGACTGTCCAGCGGCCTTTACTGGCGTAATCATGATCGTACCATCCTGATTGACTTCATAAACCAGGCCCAAACCGGAAATCATCTGTTGCAGCGCCTGCTCCGCTGTCATCTTTCCCTTAACAGCGTTGGCGGTCAGTCCTCTGACAACATCTCCATGCGCAGAAATTTGCAGTCCGGATTGAACGCCAAATTCTGCCAGACTTTCGGTCAGGGGCTGAGCCGGGACACTGAATTCCATTTCCTGGCTTATGGCTGACTGTGCTTTGGCAGTCGAGCTATATGTTACGGTTCCTCCAAGGGCTAATGCCACCATCATCACACTCAACAAATTTTCGTTGCGTATGACCTCTCCAAACTTACTCATTACAAAAAATCCCCCTTCGGCTTGTCCCAATTCTTTGAGTCAGAAGCTGCGAATGATTATTAACAACACTTTAATAACGATGGGGAGAGAGGGATTTTCAGAAAAAAATGGAATTTTTTTTTAAAGCTGAAAAAACGGCCTTAATGGCAGTGTTGGAAGTAGGGTTTTTAGACCGGAGATATGATCGTAACCCAGGGAAGGACAGTATAAATTTTTGCACCAATAGATCTGGCAACTGCAGAAAGCGCTGCAGATGGATTATTTAACTGGTAAACACCCGTAACCGGTTGATTAGCAAGATCTCTAGCGGCAACAATGACAATGCCTTTTTGATATCTTTTAATTGTATCAATAACTTCTGAAGCAGGTCGGTCATTCACGATCAACCTGTTTTCTCTCCAGGAGGAGATATAATCCGGAGATATCCTGCGTTGAAGGACTTTTCCATCGGTGGAAATAAACAATCCATCACCGACACTTAGCGTTTCTCTTTCTAAATAAGAAAGTGGTTTCACGCTCACCACACCTTCTTTCACAAAGACATGAGTGTTTGTCTCATGCAGGCCGACATCAAAAGCTGTACCCAGAACAGTTACTTCTGTGTCTCTTACGTGTACATTAAAAGGCTTCGATGGGTTTTTTGCTATGTTGAAGAAACCATGCCCTTGAATAAGATGAACGTTTCTTTCCGTGTCCGTAAAAGCAACGTCAAGTTTACTTTCAGGTGCCAGCTGTATTTGGCTTCCATCCGGTAATTTTATTTCAAGAGTTTCTGCTGTACCGGTTACATAATCTGCATGATTTGCCGGTAACCAACCGAGCCATAAAACCAGGAAAAGGCAAGCTGCAATCGCCAGCATGGACCCAAGGGACCTGAATGAAGTGAGGGACGCCGCTTTTCTTTCCATCTGAGTGAAAGGAACAACCTTGGCATCTGACCAGTCCTCTTCATATTTTGCAGGGAGACTGCCGAGAAGCTTGTAGGCTTTGACAGCTTTTTGCCAATTCACAGCATTGCGGGGGCTTTGCTCATACCACGCTGAAAAAGCGTCCTTCAGACTTTTGTCATCCGGATTACTTTTTAGCAACAGCAACCATTCGCTTGCTTTTTGTGGTTTCGGCAAATCTGACAACTCAGCCTCTTGCTCAATGATGATTGATGATCGATCTCTCCAATTATCCTGGAGAAGGCAACCCGTTTACATCTGGTAGATTTCTATTTTAATACAATTAGTTGTGAAGAGAAAATTAATCCAGTGATATTTTTTCGCTACATGTTTCAATAACTTGGGCAACCAGGTGATGGGCTGTTCCTATGGATATTTCCAGATGTTCAGCGATTTGCTTATAGGTGCAATTTCCAAAATGATGCATCTCAAAAGCTACCCTGCTGCGTTTGGGGAGGGTATCCAACAAGTCCCTTATCGTTTCCAAATCCTGTTTCGCCATAATATCGCGTTCAACTGAGGGGCTTGCCTCCTGTAATAATGCCAGTGCACTTTCAGCATCCTTTACTAATCTGTTTTGATCCCGATGCAGTTGCCGCTGAAGATCAATACTCAGGTTTCTGACGATCTGATACAAATAGGCAAGAGGTTCAGAAAAGGTTCGTTCCTGGGCTGCGGCAGAAAAGCGGATATAGGCTTCCTGAACAATATCTTCTGCATGGGCCTCGTCGCCAACAATTGTCTTAACATATCCAACCAGCTTTCCTCGATGAACCGTATAGAATTCGAGTATGTTGAATGGGTTTTGCATTTACCGCGACTTTTCAAAACTTACCAATAAAATGATATTAATAATCATTCCTAATTAAAGGCATAAAGCCTGTACTGGAAAAATGCAAGTCTTCAAAATGCTAGTTTAAAAGATTAAACGTAACGGGAAGGGTGAATGTATGCGCGTCCCCAGGCAGGTTATCGGGGAAGCGCGGGAGAGGGGCTGCTCGCTTCAGCATATCTATTGTTGCTTTATCCAGAATACTGGCGCCTGATTTTTTTGAAATCGAGTAATTCAAAACCGAACCATCCCGCTTAACCGTAAAGGTCAGCAGAACAACGCCTTGTTTCCGATGGCGTTTCGCTCTTTTCGGATAAATCTTGTGACGCTCGAGCCACATGCGGAGTTTCGTTGTGTAATCCGGCATCGCCGTTCCGACAATATTGCCGCCGCCTTGTTCGTTATTTCGGGTATCCGGACTTTGACCGGTTTCACTTTGTGCAGTTTGTCCCTGACTTATCCGGGCACGCGCAACAGCCTGCTTGTCTTCCAGCTCAAATTTCTTCTGGGAGGTTGGTGGGGTTATTTGAGCGATCTTCGGTTTTACTATTTCTGCAGGCTTGATGACGGCCTCTTTAACAACAGGAGGCGTCACCTTCTTGACAAGCTTAGGAAGAGGCTCGAGCTTCGGGCGCCTTTTTGGCAAAGGCACTTTAACAGCAACTGTCTCCTGTACCGGTTTTTCGACTTTTTCCTGAACAACAACAACTTCTTCTTCAACAGGCTGAATTTCAGGTTCAACCTCGACTATTTCCTGTTGAACTTCAGGCTCTGCTGTGACTTCTGGCTCTGGCTCTGGCTCTGGCTCTGGCTCTGGCTCTGGCTCTGGCTCTGGCTCTGTCTCTGGTTGTTCCTCGGCCAGCTTCTCTTCGGGTTGCTC
>JAKSCD010000104.1 GCA_022360775.1 Sneathiellales bacterium
GAAACAGTCGAGACCAGGGGACGGCCAACAACACTGGAGACATTAAGAGCCGAGGAAATGGCAAAGCTTTCTGAAAAAGACAGTCTTTCTGCCAAAATTTCTGAAATGCTGAACGCAAGCAGCGGCAAAATCTCTGTTTCGGCAAAAGCGTCCGCTACTCAGGGAAGCGGTAACCTTCTGAGCGGTCAAAATGCAGTCGTCACACAAAACAGTATTTCGCAAGCGACAAATACTGCAACCGCAATTGAAACTGTGACTCAGGCGACCCAGCAGGCTGAAACGCCCTTGAATATTGGTTCGCAACCTGCTCAGGCACCGCTTCAAGCTGTTGCTGAGCAGAGTGTTTCCTCAACCGCATCTGCGCCAGGTGCATCCGTTCAGGGTGTCGATGCCACTTCCAGTAATTCAAACAGTCAGGCAGCGGCCAGCAATAAAGCAGCTACTCAAAACGGTGCTCCTGCCGAACAGGTTTCAAAGCAAATTACGGCAGCAGTGAAAGAAGGAGTGGACCGGATCAAGGTTCAGCTCAATCCTGCCGAACTTGGCCGTGTTGATATTAAAATGGAGATCGCAGGTGACGGCAAGGTAATGGCTGTCATTGCCGCTGAAAATCAGGATACCCTTGATTTACTGCAACAAGACTCAAAGCTTCTCGAAAAAGCATTGCAGGATGCAGGTTTTGATGCCGACGGCGACAGCTTGAACTTCAGTTTAAGTCAAGGAGAACAGGATGCAGAAAACATGCAAACAGCCTCCGGCGACACGGATCCTCTGTCAGAGCAGGGATCTTCTGAAGAAGAGGATGCAAACCTTGCTCCCCTCTATTCAACAAACCATTCCTCATCGGGTGGTCTGGACATAGCGGTTTAAGGAGCAGTTAGATGAATATCGATGAAGCAAATGCTCAATACTACAAAGAAGATTCCAAAGCCGGGCAATCCGCTGTGCAGCTTGCCGAGAACTTTGATGATTTTCTGACACTTCTGACAACTCAATTGCAGAACCAGGACCCGTTAAGTCCAACGGATTCAACGGAATTCACCAACCAGCTTGTTTCCTTCACCCAAGTGGAGCAAAGCATTGCGTCGAACCAGAATCTTGAAGCATTGATTAATCTTCAAATGATCAGCCAACAGAATAACGAGGCCACAATTCTTATCAATTACCTTGGTAAAACAATCGGGTCCAATCTGAATATCGCTGGTCTAAAAGACGATGAAGCGACCTGGAATATGGACTTTGGAGCCAATGCAGATGAGGTCGTTTATTCCATCTATGATGAAAGCGGAAACAAGGTTTTCACCATAAACGACAATGATGGTGTTTCTTCAGGTGAACATAGCTTTACCTGGGACGGCGAGATAAATGGCGGCGGTCAAGCGCCGGAAGGAGTTTACTTCCTGGTCGCTGAAGCAACAACTGACGGCGGAAGTGTCGTTGATGTCAGCTATAACTTCTCGGGCGTCGCTTCAAGCGCAGAAACTGTGAATGGCGTACCGGTTCTTATGGTCAATGATCTTCCAATTGGCCTTGCAAATATCACCTCTGTATCAGTTCCTGAGGCCACGGAAGGAACTTCAGAATGATCAAGAAATTCAATTTTTCACTTCAGGCAGGCATGAAGTTTATTAAAGGAGTAACCCAATGAGTCTTACAGCAGCAATGTTCTCCGGTGTTTCCGGACTGGCCGCGCAGTCCATGTCCATGGGAATGATTTCAGATAACATTTCCAACGCAAACACTATCGGCTACAAAGGTACCAGAGCTGTATTTTCGACTTTGGTAACGGAAAGCGCAACGTCCACAACCTATACTCCTGGCGGTGTAACTGTTCATCCGACGCAGCAGGTAGATCAACAAGGTTTGATTACAGCCGCGTCTACGAGCACAAACATGGCCATTGCCGGAAAAGGCTTCTTCGTGGTGCATACACTGGCAGACCCCACACAATCCGGTGGTAACTATCTCTTCACACGGGCAGGAACATTTGAACCTGATGACGAAGGGCGCCTTAGGAACGCACAAGGATATTATTTGCAGGGCTGGGAAGTTGACGCAGACGGAAACATTCCAACCAATCAGTCAGACTTGTCCGCACTCGAGCCGGTAAATGTTTCCGGTCTTACAGGTAACGCAGAAGCAACCTCGTCTATCGGTCTAAAAATCAATCTGGAAAAAGGTGAGACGGACCATGGCGTAGCATATGTATCTGGCCAGATGGCATCGGGCGCTGTTGAACCTCATTTTGTCCGGTCTTTCCAGATCTATGATAGTGCTGGTGCAGCCCATTCCGTTACATTTAACTTCCTGAAAACCGGCACAGCTGCCAATCCGAACCTTTGGACAGTTGAAATCACGGCCGATACGGATGCAGACGGTACCGAGGATGTACTTTCTACTGCAACCGTTGAATTTAACACCGATGGAACACTGGATCTTGATTCAGCCGACACCACCTTGGCAAATACCTTTAATATTCCATGGGACGCCTCCTTGGGTATTACAACGCCCCAGGCGATTTCACTCGATTTCGGATCCAATGACCAATCGGATGGCTTTACCAGTTTTGCAGGACCCTCCGAGCTCGTTTCATCTGAAGTTAATGGCGCGTTGTTTGGATCCTTTAATTCGGTCTTTATTGATGAGGAAGGTAACGTGATCGCCAAGTTCGATAATGGTACATCACGCTATATCTATAAAATTCCGGTCGCCACCTTCCCCAACCCCAATGAAATGACCAATCAGGATGGCAATGCGTATGATGAAAGCCCTGAATCAGGGACATTCACCTTACGTGAAGCGACCCTTGGCGGGGCAGGTAAAATAATATCATCAGCAACCGAAGCCTCGACGGTTGATATTGCCGAGGAATTTACCCGCATGATCGTAACGCAGCGTTCCTATTCCGCAGCTAGTAAGATTATTACGACTGCCGATGAAATGCTTGAAGAACTGATTAGGATTAAGCGATAACCTAATCAATTGAAATAAATGAGGTTTCACGATTTTAATGCAAAAAAAATCGTGAAACCCAAAATTAACCATCATCTTTAGCGGTTTGTTAAATCAGCATCGATACCATTAGGCACAAGAATGAAGTTGAGTTGGAGCAAGGTAGCGCCAAAATGCAGTCGCATAGTGAGATGAAGTTAAGCCAGATTATCGGATTGGATGGGAAACCCATGACCATTGATGATCTGCCGCCAAAAAATACAAAGCGTTGGGTTATCCGCCGCAAGGCGGAAGTTGTTGCCGCGGTCCGTGGCGGCTTGATCAGTCTCGATGACGCCTGCAATCGTTATAAACTGTCGGTTGAAGAATTTCTTTCCTGGCAGAAAGCTATCGACAAACATGGTCTGCCGGGCCTGAGGACAACCCGCCTGCAACAGTATCGTCCTCCTGGCTTTCCCTCCGGCGGAGAATAGTAGAGTACCCGTTCGCGTAACTGGTAATAAATGATTAACGAAACCCGGTGATTTATCGCCGGGTTTTTTATTAGCTTTTTTGCATTTATTTTCAATATCTTAACAGAGTAGGCAATTTTTTCCATTTGCCCGGCAATTCTTGCCGGTTGTTAACGTTCTGTTTATCAAACGGCACTAAATTCATGGTCATACGGATTTCGGTCCGGTGATTATTTTTTTGCTTAATGGGTGTCAGTGTGAACGGTCTTAACCAGCTCCTTCAAAGCCTTGGAACAGTCAGGCTTGCTATTCTGGGTTCTGTCGCAATTGGTTTGCTTGCTTTGATAATGTTCATGGCGACCCGCATCAGCAGTTCAGACTTCGATCTGCTTTACGGAAATCTGGAACCTGAAGATTCAAGTGCAATCGTTACAAAACTTGAAGGCCAGAATATTCCCTACGAACTTCGTAACAATGGTCGCGATATTCTGATCCCTTCTGACCAGGTCTCAAGAATGCGCCTGCAAATGGCACAGGACGGCGTTCCGAACGGCGGTTCGGTCGGTTACGAAATTTTTGACAGTTCTGATACCTTTGGAACCACAAATTTTGTTCAGAATGTCAATCTGGTCAGGGCGCTGGAGGGTGAACTTGCGCGGACCATTCGTGCCATGAAAAATGTTTCTGCTGCACGCGTGCATCTTGTTCTTCCTAAAAGAGAAGTTTTTAGCCGCGAAAAACGACATGCTTCAGCGTCAATCGCGCTGAAGATAAGTGGAACGCTCTCGGAAGAACAGGTCTCTGC
>JAKSCD010000103.1 GCA_022360775.1 Sneathiellales bacterium
AATCATCTTGTCCATAAAACGGAAGGTGAAAACAATGTCAAAATCCAGTGCCCCTGCGGCCTTGTGAGTGCAAAAACACATATAACAGGCGGACAATCAGGGGCTGTTTCATTTGAAAGCGTCCCCTCATTTGCATTGAAACTCGATCAATTTGTCAACACTGCAGCTTATGGCCCAGTTGAACTTGATATCGGTTACGGCGGCGCGTTTTATGGAATTCTGGATGCTGCAACGATCGGACTGGATGTTCAAACATCATCGCTTCAGGATCTCATCGCGGCTGCAGAAGTGTTAAGCATTGCAATAAACAAAGAGATAGATATCACGCATCCGGATGAAGAAGATCTAGGCTATTTGTACGGGATTATCTTTACCGATGGAAAATCTGGAAAAGATCACGATCCCAGCGCAAATGTCTGTATTTTCGCCGACGGCCAGGTGGATCGCAGCCCTACCGGCTCCGGTGTCACTGCCAGACTTGCAATTATGTCCGCCAAGGGAGAGACCGGAATTGGGGTCGCCCACCAGATTGAGAGTATCACAGGCGCTGTCTTTAACGGAGAAATCAGCAGTGATACATCTGTTGGACCTTATAAGGCGGTCACTGTTCGGGTTGGCGGACGAGCTCACTATAGCGGCACTGCAGAATTTACAGCAGAGGACGATGATATGCTCGCTGGCGGTTTCTTGTTGAAATAGGAAAGAAGTTTATGCAAAGCACGACCAAAGAGTTAAAGGAAAAAGCCCTTGCCGTCATGGATCAGGCTTATTCTCCCTATTCGAATTTTTCTGTTGGCGCGGCGATCCGTACCAAAGCAGGAAATATCTATACTGGTTGCAATGTAGAAAATGTGTCCTTTGGACTGACAATATGCGCAGAACGGAATGCCATTGCCCAAGCCATCGCAACAGAAGGCCCAACGATGGTTCTGGAGGAAGTTGTGATCACCAACAGGAATTCCGAAGGCGATTCCATTCCCTGCTCCCCCTGCGGCGCCTGCAGACAGGTCATCGCAGAATTTGCGCATAGCGAAACACAAATCCAGTATGAAGGAAAGAACAAGGAAGATGTCCGGGTAAGCATGACAGAGCTTCTCCCGGACAGCTTTAGATTTTAGCGTCGCACGCTTTCAAACCCCGCAAGGAAGGAGGCGATATTCGCGCCCAGATAATCGCGATTATATCCCCCTTCCTGTACAAGAACTGTCGGAAGTTGAAGTGACGCAATACTGGCGGCAATCTTGCCAAACCCTTCTGTTGTTACCTTCAAGCCAACCAGCGGGTCTCCTTCAAACGCATCAAGCCCCAATGCAATAAACAGCACGTCAGGAGCGTAGGCTTGTATCGCTGCCTTGGCTTCATCAAGACGAACTAGAAATGGATCATCTCCACTTTCAGGCGGCAGTGGCAAATTCAGATTATAGCCTTCACCAGGGCCTTCACCGCGTTCATGCTCATATCCCGCAAAAAAAGGATAAAAATCGGAGGGATCGCAATGAAGTGAGAGCGTGAACACATCAGATCGTTTATAGAAAATGCCCTGTGTACCATTGCCGTGATGAACATCAACATCCAGGATCGCCACACGATTGACCTTGTTGAGTGCATATTGTGCCGCTATTGCTGTATTGTTCAAAAAACAGAACCCTCCAGCCATATCGGCATAGGCATGATGCCCCGGTGGACGGCAAAGCCCATAGGCGGCTTTTCTTGCAGTTAGGTCTTCGAGTACGATCTCAGCTGCCGTCAGAGCCACATTGCTGGCTGCGACAGCGCCCTCCCAGGTTCCGGCACCAATCGGAGCAGCAAGATCCGCAGTATAATACCCGACCTCACCGGCAAGTCCTTTTGGCATTGAGGACATATGACGTCCCGGATGCACATTGGGAAGGACTTCCTTGCTTTCCAAACCAGCTTCTGTCCAGCGGTCATGGATCGTTTCCAGGAATTTAAGATAGCCAGGAATATGGATTGCCGCTCTCGGCTTTGGGCCAAAGTCCTTGACCTCTACAAATTCATGACCCGCTTCTTTTAACCCGGAATGAAGAGCCGTTGCTCTGCCTGGCACTTCCTGTGGTTCTTTAAAACTGCCAGATTGAATAAATGTTTTGGGATGGTGCTTTTCCTGATCCGGGCTGAAAACAACCTTCATTATGACCTCACTGCTGTAGTTTTTCCTATTTAAGGCAGAAAGGGAGGAAACAGGTCAAGCAACAATCTCGTCAAATGGCCTGCAACCGGTAAATCCTTTTTCCGTCAGAGTATTCTCAAGCCCTTCAAGTTCGGAAGCGCTTCCAGTATGAAGAAAAACGTTTTCTGTATAATCCTGAGACTTCAGGAGCGGGGCTGTTTTCTGAAGCAGGGACTTTAAGTGCCGTGCTACCGGAACGGCGGGCTCTAGCCAGATTACCTCTCGCCCAAGCTCACATTCCAATTCTTCTTTCAGGAAGGGAAAGTGGGTACATCCCAATATTACGGTATCTATTCCATTTGCCGCGTCGCTCAGCAAATCGGCTATATCATTGCGAAGAAGGTTTACATCAACTGTCCTGCCTCTCAGTTTTTCTTCAGCAAGTGAAGCAAGACAGGAACAGCCGATTGTCAGAATATCACAATCCGGTGCGAACGCATTACTCAGGTTTTGGATATAAGCCCTGTTCGCTGTTCCAACAGTAGAGAGCAGCGCTATTTTCCGGCTCTTCGATTGCTCTCCCGCCGTTTTTATGGGCGGAACAACTCCAATAACAGGCCTGTCAATCTGCTGCCGTAAACTTTCCAGAACCACTGTACTCGCTGTATTGCAGGCAATCACGACAGCATCGAATACCCGTTGGTGAAAAGCTGTCGATACAAGCTGCGTCAGGCGATCATCAAGGTCTTTTTCGGAAAGAGATCCATAGGGGAAGCAAGCTGTGTCCGCAATATAAGTAATAGCAAGACCGGGCAGGACATCCCGAAAAGCAGACACAATGCTTAAACCACCAATACCAGAATCCAAAACAAGAACAGAGAAGGCCTGAAAACCTTCTCCACTTAATTTCTGGTGATGCGTCAAGCTGGTCAGGCTGCCTGCTGCTTACGGATCAGATCAAGGACTTCAGCAGCCGCACCTGGAATATTGGTTCCCGGTCCATAAATCGCTGAAACCCCTGCGTCATAGAGCGTATCATAATCCTGTGCGGGAATAACGCCGCCGCAAACGACAAGAATATCATCCGCTCCCTGCTCCTTAAGCTCTGCAATGATCTGGGGAACAAGTGTTTTGTGGCCAGCTGCCTGGGAGGAAATTCCGATCACATGAACATCACTTTCCACAGCATCTTTTGCTGCTTCCGCCGGGGTCTGGAACAAAGGTCCTACATCCACATCGAAGCCGATATCAGCAAAAGCAGTGGCAATAACCTTGGCACCGCGATCATGTCCGTCCTGGCCAAGCTTTACAACCAGCATACGCGGACGACGCCCCTGCTCCTGTTCAAATTCCTCAATATCACTCTGGATTTTCTGGAATCCCTCATCACCTTCATAGGCAGACCCATAGACACCGGAGATTGAACGGATTTCAGCGCGGTGTCGGCTGAAGACTTTTTCCATTGCATCAGAAATCTCGCCAACCGTCGCCCGAACACGTGCTGCCTTCACACAAAGATCCAATAAATTTGCATCTCCCTTTGCCCCTTCCGTGAGCGCGTTAAGAGCGGCATCGCATGCGGCCTGATCACGAGTGCTCCTGATTTTCTCAAGGCGCGCGACCTGCTGACGGAGAACCTCGGTGTTATCCACATCGAGAATCTCGATATTGCTGTCATCTTCCTTAAGGGTGTATTTATTCACTCCGACAATGGTTTCTTCACCGCGATCGATCCGAGCTTGCTTGCGAGCCGCAGATTCTTCAATTTGAAGTTTCGGCATACCGCTTTCCACGGCCTTGGTCATACCGCCAAGATCTTCCACTTCCTGGATCAGTTTCCAGGCATCATCTACCAGTGCATTTGTCAGGCTTTCCACGTAATAACTCCCCCCAAGAGGGTCAATTACGTTTGTAACACCGGTTTCCTCGGCGAGGATCAACTGCGTGTTCCGCGCGATACGCGCAGAGAAATCCGTAGGAAGCGCAATCGCTTCATCCAGAGCATTTGTATGCAGGCTTTGTGTTCCACCAAGCACAGAAGCCATCGCTTCATAGGCAGTACGGATCACATTATTGTATGGGTCTTGCTCCGTCAGGCTGACACCGGATGTCTGGCAATGAGTTCTCAACATCAAAGATTGCTGATTTTGTGGATCAAATTGCTTCATCACGCGGGACCAGAGAACTCGGGCGGCGCGCAGTTTGGCAACTTCCATAAAAAAGTTCATGCCGATGGCAAAAAAGAAGCTGAGGCGCGGGGCAAAATCATCGATTTTCAAACCTGACGCCAGCGCCGCCCGGGCATATTCCAGACCATCGGCAATTGTGAATGCCAGCTCCTGAACCTGGGTCGCACCTGCTTCCTGCATGTGATAGCCGGAAATTGAAATGGAGTTAAAGCGCGGCATATTGCGGGACGTATATCCGATGATATCACCAATGATGCGCATACTTGGCGCGGGCGGATAGATATATGTGTTCCGCACCATAAATTCTTTCAGGATGTCGTTCTGAATAGTGCCGGCAAGTTTGTCAGGGGTCACTCCCTGTTCTTCTGCTGCGACAATGTAATTGGCGAGAATTGGCAGAACAGCACCGTTCATCGTCATGGAGACCGACATCTGGTCCAACGGAATTCCGTCAAACAGAATTTTCATGTCCTCAACCGAATCGATTGCAACACCCGCTTTCCCCACGTCACCAACAACACGGGGATGATCACTGTCATACCCGCGATGTGTTGCAAGATCGAACGCAACAGACAATCCTTTCTGGCCTGCAGCCAGGTTACGGCGATAAAAAGCGTTGGATTCTTCAGCTGTTGAAAAGCCCGCATATTGGCGGATTGTCCATGGACGGTTCGCATACATAGAGGCGCGTACACCGCGCTTGAACGGCGCAAAGCCTGGTAGTTCGTCTTCGAGCGGCAGGCCTGCAACATCTTCAGAAGTATAAAGAGGCTTAACAGCAATGCCTTCCGGTGTGTCCCATGTCAGATCTTCAAGGGGTTTCCCCCGAAGTTCCTTTTCCGCCAAAGCCTCCCATTGCTTCCGATCAGGTTTTGGAAACTCGCTCATCTTTATACGTCCTCTAGTTTTTTGCGCGCGATTGTGCACCGCACCACATAAAAATGTCAATTTTGGAATTTGTCTTTCACACACTAAGAAGTGCACGTGCTTCCATTAATTGCGCATTATATACACTATTCAGGACAATAAAGCTAACAAACGTTTGGCTCAATCTGTTACGATTGAGCCCACCTGGTTCAGTCAAATATTACAGACGTCCGTCGAGACAGATTTTTTTGCCTGTCCCATTTTCAAGATCAACCATCTCGCAATCGCGTTTTGACAGCTCCTGATCGTCATCTCTTTTAGTTTCATTCGCAACAGTCTCAACCTCAGACTCTGGAAAATAACTGCTGTTTTCGCAATCTCTGCAATCTCCAGCGTCGCCGCCACGGGCATACGCCAAAGAAGATGCCCCTAAAATAATGCCTGCAGTAAGAATAAGTGTTACGGTTTTCATATCTTTTATCCCCTCGATAAAATCAAATATATGACCGTTTGTCGGGCGGATATCGGAACCGGTTCAAAAATTGATAAAATTTTATACGAAAAAAAATGGTAACT
>JAKSCD010000102.1 GCA_022360775.1 Sneathiellales bacterium
GTCTGTGTCAATTATCATAGCAATCGTTCTGCGGCAGACCAGGTTCTGGACGCAATAGAACAAAATGGCGGAAAAGCGATCGCTGTTCAGGCCGATGTCTCCATTGAAGCGGATATCCTCCGCCTTTTCGAAACAGTGGATAGCGAATTATCTCCTTTGACAGCATTGGTGAATAATGCTGGTATTCTGGAAACCCATGGCAGTGTGATTGATATGACATTTGATCGTCTGCAAAGGGTAATGACAACAAATGTCACGGGATCTTTCATTTGCGCCCGGGAAGCCGTGAAACGAATATCCACAAAGCGAGGCGGCACAGGCGGCGGGATAGTGAATATCTCCTCTGCGGCTGCCCGGCTGGGGTCCCCTCATGAATATGTTGATTATGCTGCGTCAAAAGGGGCAATTGATACCTTTACATTGGGACTTGCAAAAGAGGTTGCAGAAGAGGGCATTCGCGTCAATGCCGTGCGTCCAGGGGTAATCTACACCGATATCCACGCCTCAGGCGGGGAACCGGGCCGTGTGGATCGGGTCAAGGAAAATGTTCCCATGAAGCGGGGCGGCGAGCCCCGGGAAGTTGCCGATACAGCGCTTTGGCTGCTCTCGGAAGAAGCCAGCTATATTACGGGCGCCCTTCTTGATGTATCGGGTGGACGCTAGCGTTACCCATTCAGTTTTTTCGCAGCTTCCATCGAGAAGTAGGAGAGGATGCCGTCGCAGCCAGCCCGTTTGAAGCATAGAAGGGATTCCAGAATAACTTTTTCCGGATCCAGCCAGCCGTTCTGGATCGCGCCCTGGATCATCGCATATTCACCGGAGACCTGATAGGCGAAGGTTGGAACACCAAAGTCATCTTTGACCCGGCGGCAAATATCCAGATAAGGCATGCCGGGCTTGACCATAACCATGTCCGCCCCTTCCTGGATATCCAGGGCGACTTCGCGAAGGGCTTCATCGGTATTGGCGGGATCCATTTGATAGGTCCGCTTGTCGCCGGTTCCCAGGTTGTTTGCAGATCCAACAGCGTCACGGAAAGGTCCATAAAAACCGGAAGCATATTTGGCAGAATAAGCCATGATCGGCACATCAATATGCCCTGTCTCTTCTAAAGCCATGCGGACAGCGCCAATACGGCCATCCATCATGTCCGACGGTGCTATGATGTCGCATCCGGCCTCAACCTGCGTCAGTGTCTGCTTGACCAGGGCTTCGATTGTGATGTCATTCATCACGTAATTGTCCTCGACAATGCCGTCCTGCCCATGGGTTGTGAACGGGTCAAGCGCAACATCACAAAGGATACCCATTTCAGGAACCGCATCCTTGATCGCCTTGATGGATTTACAGATGATATTATCCGGATTGTAGGCTTCGCGTCCGTCTTCGGTTTTAAGGTCGGGTTCCACTGCCGGGAAAAGCGCGATTACCGGAATACCAAGCCCATAGGCTTCCCTTGCGGCTTTGGCTGCAAGGTCCGGGGAGAGCCGATTGACACCTGGCATGGAGGGAATTTCAAGCCTGTGGTTATCGCCTTCATGGACAAAAATGGGCCAGATCAGATCGTTTGGGGTAATTGCATTTTCCGCAACCAGTCTTCTGGACCAGTCAAATTTGCGGTTACGGCGCATTCTTGTGGCGGGAAACGCGGTTGTCGGCGTCTTCATTGATCTTTTTCTCCATCCAGACTTTGGGGGATAATAGTGCGCTGCTCTTCATTGGGCAAATTGATTTGCTACCGCATATTGTCGCAGGGGGGATGTGCAAGAATATCTCTTTCACCAAACGATCGTTTGGCGTAAGTTTGACAGAATTGGGATAAGACCGTATCACAAGGTACCGGGAATTAGAGGAAACAGTTCAATGGACTTTAATCTGACCGAAGACCAGACCCTGATCAAGGATATGGCGCGTGCTTTTGCTCAGGATGTTTTTGCACCAAATGCAGAGAAATGGGATGAAGAAAAGATCTTCCCTGTAGAGGAATTAAGACAGGCGGCAGAGCTTGGCTTCGCAGGCATCTATGTGGGCGAGGAGCATGGCGGTTCCGATCTTTCCCGTCTGGATGCGGCTATTGTCTTTGAAGAACTGGCCTCTGGTTGCACCTCGACAGCAGCCTATATTTCCATCCATAACATGGCGAGCTGGATGATCGATCAGTTTGGATCAGACAAGGTGCGGGCCAAGTTTCTTCCAAAACTCACAACCATGGAGCATTTCGCCAGCTATTGTCTGACAGAGCCGGGCGCGGGTTCCGATGCGGCCTCGCTGAAGACAAAAGCTGTTCGGGACGGAGATGACTATGTCATCAATGGCGGCAAGGCCTTTATTTCCGGCGGCGGGATTTCGGATGTCTATGTCACCATGGTCCGAACCGGTGATGACGGAGCGGGAGGTGTCAGCTGTATCGCTATTCCAAAAGATGCCCCCGGCATCAGCTTTGGTGCGCAGGAGCGTAAAATGGGCTGGAACTCACAGCCAACCGCGCAAGTCCTCTTTGATGACTGCCGGGTTCCTGTTGAAAATCTGGTGGGGGATGAAGGGGACGGTTTCAAGATTGCCATGAAGGGCCTTGATGGCGGTCGTCTTAATATCGGTGCCTGTTCCATTGGCGCTGCACGCGCCTGTTTGCAGGCTGCGCAGGATTATACCGGTGATCGCAAACAGTTCGGCAAACCTGTTGGCCAGTTTCAGGGCGTTCAGTTTACGCTTGCCGATATGGCGACGGAGCTGGAGGCGGCCCGCCTTATGATTCGCCAGGCGGCCAGCAAACTGGACGCGAAAGAAGTTGACGCCACCATGCATTGCGCCATGGCTAAACGCTTTGCAACAGATGTGGGCTTCAAGGTCTGCAATGACGCGCTGCAATTGCATGGCGGCTATGGATATTTGAAAGACTTCCCGATAGAACGCTATGTGCGTGACACACGGGTGCATCAGATCCTTGAAGGCACCAATGAAATTATGCGGGTAGTTGTCTCGCGCAAAATGCAGGAAGGGCAGGGTAGAGACTGACATGTCAGAAGATCAGGAAATCCTCTTTGAACAGAAAGGCCAGCTGGGTGTTATTACGCTGAACCGGCCGAAAGCCCTGAATGCCCTGACCCATGAAATGGCCATTGCGCTGGACCAGAAACTTGTTGACTGGGCTTCAGATGAAAGTGTCCAGGCTGTTCTGATAAAAGGGACCGGAGAAAAGGCCTTCTGTGCAGGCGGCGATATCGTCAAGCTGTATAACGAAGGCAAGGCCGGCGGGGATTATCCTTTCCGTTTTTACCATGACGAATATCTGTGTAACGCCCGGGTGAAACATTTTCCTAAGCCCTATATCGCTTTTATTGACGGAATTGTCATGGGCGGCGGTGTCGGGGTGTCCGTTCATGGCAGTCACAGGATCGCAACAGAACGCACTCTTTTTGCCATGCCCGAATCCGGTATCGGCCTGTTTCCGGATGTTGGCGGAACCTATTTTCTGCCCCGTTGTCCGGGTGAGCTCGGAATGTATCTGGGTTTGACTGGCGCGCGCCTTAAAGCTGCGGATACGGTCTATGCGGGGGTTGCCAATGCCTATATAAATTCAGCGAACCTGGATGGGCTGGAGCAGTCTTTATCTTCCATGCAGTTTTCAGCGGATCCTCATGGGGATGTGGATCAGATGATCGCGGTTTTTGCCGAAGATCCGGGCGTTGCCCCGATTGCAGAAAACAGGACCGCCATTGACAGGCATTTTGCCCATAATAGCGTAGATGACATTCTTGCGAGCCTTGAGGAAGACGGCAGTGACTGGGCGTTAAAAAATGCCGCCAGTCTGCGGGCCAAATCCCCGACAAGCATGAAAGTCACCTGCCGTCAGATCCGTGAAGGCGCAGATAAAAACTTTGATGAGTGTATGAAGCTTGAATGGCGGATGGTGAACCGCATTATCAAGGGGGTTGATTTTTATGAAGGGACCCGTGCGGTTGTCATTGATAAAGACCAGTCCCCGGTCTGGTCACCTGCAAGCCTTGATGAGGTGTCTGAGGAGGACGTCGCACAATATTTCGCCCCCCTCGAAGCCGGAGATTTGGATCTTTAATCCTTATTCCGGTGTGTAGCCGTCCAGAATAACAAACTGGCCATCAGCCGCCCCTTCGCGGGCGGCTTTTGCTTTTTGATATTCCGGGCTGTTATAGAAAGCGCGCACGGCGTCCATATCCGGATATTCAACAATCACGACCCGCATGGTCTCTTCCGGTCCTTCAACCGTTTCCATTTCGCCGCCCCGGGTCAGGTATTTTCCGCCATATTTATTAATGGCAATCGGGGCAAGCTTTTTATATTCCTCATATTGCGCGGGGTCTTTTACATTGACGCGGGCAAGCATATAGGCGGGCATAACATGATCCTTCTTTTTACGGGTAAAGACTGCTAACGTTTGGCAAAAAACAATAAGGGGGGATTGCATGTCCTACAAGTATGTAACTGTTGAAAAAGAAAATCGTATTGCTGTTGTCCGTTTCGATCGCGGGCATGACATGAACCCTCTGTCCGTGGAGTTGATGGAAGAACTGACGGATGTTGCCCGGTCCTTTGAAACAGATTTCGAAACCAGCGCCATTATTCTGACAGGAAATGGCAAGAATTTCTCGGCGGGTTTTGACCTGAAAGGCGCCTCACAAAAACAGAGAATGGAGGCAGGAGTGTCCGAGCGCCGGGTTCTTCAAAGCGTTGGTCCGCGGATGTGTAAAGCCTGGGAAGATCTGGAACCCATGACATTCGCCGCAATCGATGGATATTGCATTGGCGGCGGCGTGGCGCTCGCGGTTGCGCTGGATATGCGTATTTCGGCGGCGTCAGCCAAATATTATGTCCCTGAAATCAAGAACGGCATGAATATGAGCTGGCAGTCCATTCCGCGTATGGTCAATCTGATGGGGCCTGCCAGGACAAAACAGCTTTCCATTATTGCCGATATGATTGATGCACAGAAAGCGGAAAAATGGGGGCTGGTGGAAGAGATTGCCGATGGGGACAGTTCTTTTGATATGGCCCTATCTTTTGCAAAACAGATTGCCGAGCGGCCACCGGTTCCTGTGCGCATGATCAAGAAAGCAGCGAGCAAGGCGGCAACAGCTCTTAATGATGCGACCAGTTATATGGATCTGGACCAGTTAATCCTTATGACTCATTCCGAAGATTATGCGGAAGGCATCAAGGCCTTCGCGGAAAAACGGGATCCCGAATTTACCGGGCGCTAGTCTTAAAGATCTGAAACCTGTTTTTTGAGATGCTGCTTGAGGAGTTTTGTCGCATTTGAAATGACACCCGGTGCTGTATGAAGTGCGATTTCGGTGCCGGGAAGCGGGGGGAGCTCCTCAAGATCATCGAGCAGGCGTAAACCCTCCCGCTTGCTGCCTTGCTTGACAACGGTAAGGGCAATCCCTGCTTCTGCAGCGGCTTCGACAGCGGCAATACTGGTACTGGTAAAAATGATCCGCCATCCCATTCCGGCATCATCAAGGGTTTTAAGGGCCCATTCCCTGAACATATTGCCAGGCGGAAGGAGAGCCAGGGGAACTTCCTTCAGAGGGGGAAGTTCGCGATTTGTCGCATAGGCCCAATGGGTTGTTTCCAGCTTGAGGACTTCTCCGCCTGTTGTGCCGATTTGCTGGGTGGCGAGCACCAGATCAAAATCAGATCCCAGTTTTTCGATCAGTTCCGTTGTAAAGCCGGTTGTGATCTCAACCTCGATATTTGGATGCTCATCCAGGAATGCAGAGATAATACTGGGCAGGACATTTGTTGCATAATCGCCCATTACCCCTAATCTGGCGATCCCTTCAACGTCACTCTGTTTCAGAGAATCCAGCGCCTGATCATGCATCAGGATCAGTTTTCTCGCATGACTTAGCAGCTTTTCACCTTGCGGTGTGAACTGCATTTTCCGGCCAACACGAACAAAAAGAGAGGTTTCACAAATCTCCTCCAGGCGTTTCATTTGCATGCTGATCGCAGATTGAGATCGCCCTAAGCCATTGCCTGCCTTGATAAATCCGCCGTGATCGTGGATTGCAACAAATGTTCTTAAAAGATCAGTATCAATATTCTTTTTCATTAAATCAAAATAATTGATCAAATTAATAAAAACAATTCATTATTTTGATATTTATGTCCGTGATACCTCTTTTCCCGGGTTCAAAAACAACAAAAGAACCTGTCGAATTAGGGAGGATATTATGACATTGAAATTTATGACCAGAACGGCAGTAGCAGGGCTCACATGCCTGGGCCTTGTTACGGCTGCCGCGCATGCTGAAGAACCTGTGAAACTGAAAATGCAAAGCGCTTATGCTGCGGGTTTACCGGCGCTTGGTGAAACCGCGAAGTATTTCTCGGACAGCGTCAACAAACTTTCCGCTAACAGTGTCCGGGTCAAGTTTTATGATCCCGGCAAGCTGGTGCCGACCTTGCAGATCTTTGATGCAGTGCAATCCGGTGCTGTGGATGCTGGGTATTCCTGGCCGGGATACTGGATGGGTAAAATGCCCGCACTTGCCTTGTTCGCGGCGGTGCCTTTCGGACCTGAGGCCAATGATTTTCTGTCCTGGATCTATCACGGCGACGGCCTAAAGCTCTGGCGAGAATTGTATGAAAAGCAGGGGGTTGTGCCGGTTCCTTGCGGTGTTCTGGCACCGGAAGCCGCAGGCTGGTTCAGAAAGCCGATCGATAATCTGGATCAATTGAAGGGAATGAAAATCCGTTTCGGCGGACTTGGCGGGGACGTAATGAAAAAGCTCGGCGCGTCTGTTACCGTTCTGGCTGCAGGCGACATAATGCCCAATCTGGAGCGGGGCGTGATTGATGCAACGGAATATTCCATGCCTGCCATTGATGAAATTCTGGGCTTTTATAAAGTTGCGAAAAACTACTATTTCCCGGGATGGCATCAGCCGTCTTCAATTCTGGAGCTGATCGTCAATAAAAAGAAATGGGACAGCCTGAGTGACCTTCAACGGGCGAGTATCGAGACAGCCTGTCAAAGCGCCACTCTCTGGGGAATGACAAAAGGCATTGCCGATCAACCCAAAGCGCTGGATGCGATTAAGTCCCATGGCGTGAAGATCCATGTCTGGTCAGATGAGGCTCTTGCGGCCTTTCGAAAGGCTTCGGATGAGGTGCTTGCAGAAAATGCGGCGAAAGATCCGGACTTCAAAAGGGTACTTGAAAATCTGAACAGCTTCATGTCCGCGACGTCTGAATGGCGTGGCATGGCCTACGCCCGCTAGACTGGATCCGCTCAGGCATCATGTTTATGAGCTTCCTGGAGAGGTTTGCCGACGGGATTGAAATTCTCACCCGCTCGGCAGGCCGCATGGCATCCGTTTGCTATCTTCTGCTGATTATTGTTGTCCTGCTGAATGTGACACTTCGGTATTTTTTCTCCATGGGGATGATCGAGATGGAGGAAATCCAGTGGCATCTCTACTCGGTCGGGTTCCTCCTGGGGCTCGCCTGGACACAGGCTGAAAACAGTCATGTGAGGGTGGATATTCTGCATCAGCGGTTTTCAGCAAGGACGGCAGCACTGGTGGATCTGTTAGGACATCTGTTCCTGCTGATGCCGTTTACAGTTTTCGTCTTTTTCTATTCCATAGATTTTGTAGGGAATTCCTGGGCGCTTCGTGAGGGGTCGGATAATCCGAGTGGCTTACCAGCACGATATGCGATCAAAACGGTTATGTCTGCTGGGCTGCTTTTCCTGTTTTTACAGTCAGTTGCCTCCTCCGTTCGGATGATCAGCCGTCTTCGCTGCGTTTATCAGGAACAGTCATAATGGATTATAATCTTCTTCTTGTTCTGATGATGTTCGGAACATTCGCTTTCCTGCTTTTCACAGGATATCCCATCGCTTTTGTTCTGGGGGGAACAGGGGTCATTTTCGCCTTGCTTGGCGAGGTGATGTTTCAAACTGGTTTTGATATCGATGCAGGGCTTTCCGATCTCTCTTTGGTGGTGAACCGGCTGTATGGTGTTATGTCCAATTACGGTCTTGTGCCCATTCCGCTTTTTATTTTTATGGGATATATGCTGGATCGAAGCGGCATTGCCAAACAGCTGTTAAAATCCATGCAAATCCTGTTTGGTGCGGCCCCCGGCGGCCTTGCGATCGGTGTGACCCTGATGGGGGTCCTGCTTGCAGCCTCCACCGGTATTATCGGCGCCTCCATTGCGCTGCTGGGGACGTTGGCGCTCCCCACCATGTTGAAGGACAAATATCAACCTGAACTTTCCGTAGGCACCATCTGCTCTGCCGGCACACTCGGGATCCTCATTCCGCCAAGCATCATGCTTGTCCTCATGGCGGATCAGATGCTGGTCTCGCTTGTCGATCTGTTTATGGCAGCCGTCTTTCCCGGGTTGATCCTGTCCGGATTGTATATTCTCTACATTCTCGGCTTTAGTCTCCTTAAGCCGGAAAAAGCACCGCCACTCTCCCTGGCGGAAAGGGAGGCAATCGGACAGGATCGCGCCAGGGTCCTGCTTACCGGTCTTCTGCCGCCAGCAGGCCTGATTATCTCTGTACTTGGCGTCATCTTCTTTGGCATTGCCAGCCCGTCAGAAGCGGCCGGTGTCGGGGCTGCAGGTGCGGTCCTGCTTGCCATAATCAACAGGCGTTTTAATTTTCGTGCCTTGAAGGAGGCGACTTATGAAACCGGAAAAACAACGGCCTTTATTTTCGCTATTTTTCTCGGGGCAACCTGTTTTTCAGTTGTACTGCGCGGGCTCGGCGGGGATGAGGTGATTGTGGACTTGCTGACCGGGCATGGCTGGGGACCTTATGGCACCTTGACCATTATCTTGAGTGTTGTCTTTGCCCTGGGTTTTTTCCTCGACTGGATCGAGATTGTCCTGATTGTCCTGCCTCTGGTCCAGCCGGTGATACCCACACTCGGCTTTGATCCGGTATGGTTCACTCTTCTGATCGCCGTATGTCTGCAAACATCATTTCTGACGCCGCCAGTGGGGTTTGCCCTTTTCTATCTCAAAGGGGTAGCGCCTCCTGGCATTACAGTCGGTCATTTGTATCGCGGCATCATTCCGTTCGTTTTGCTTCAGCTTATCGGCTTGCTGATCGTTTTTTCATTTCCTGAAACAGCAACCTGGCTTCCTTCAAAAATCTATCAGTAACAGGGGATAATCATGCCCGAATATCGATCAAGAACAACAACACATGGCCGTAGAATGTCCGCTGCCCGCGCCCTTTGGCGGGCGACGGGACTTACCGAGGAAGATTTCGTTAAACCGATGATTGCGGTGGTCAATTCCTATTCCCAGTTTGTCCCGGGGCATGTCCATCTCAAGGAAGTCGGGGATATTGTCGCTGGTAAAATCAGCGAAGCAGGCGGCGTGGCACGTGAATTCCACACCATTGCCATCGATGACGGGATTGCCATGGGGCATGGTGGGATGCTTTACAGTCTCCCCTCAAGGGAGCTGATCGCTGATTCAATCGAATATGTTGTCAATGCTCACTGTGCTGATGCCATGGTCTGCATTTCCAATTGTGACAAGATCACGCCGGGAATGCTGCTGGCGGCCATGCGCTTGAATATACCTGTGATTTTTGTCTCCGGTGGTCCGATGGAGGCTGGAAAAGCGGTTCTTTCCACGGGGGAAAGGGCCGTGGATATGATCGACAGCCTGATTATCGGTGCAGATCCCAATTCCAGCGATAGCGATGTTGATGCGCTGGAAGAAGCGTCTTGCCCCACATGTGGATCCTGCTCGGGCATGTTTACTGCCAATTCCATGAACTGTCTGGCCGAAGCGATTGGTCTGGCCCTTCCGGGAAACGGGACCCTTCTTGCAACTCATTCAGACAGGCGCACGCTTTTTGAAGATGCCGGAACGCGGATCGTTGAACTGGCGCGCTCCTGGTACGAAAAGGATAACGCAGATGCCTTGCCGCGAAACATCGCCTGTTTTGAAGCTTTTGAAAATGCCATGTCCGTTGATATCGCCATGGGGGGATCGACAAATACCATCCTGCATCTGCTGGCAATGGCCCAGGAAGGACAGATCCCCTTTTCCATGGCCGATATCGATCGGCTTTCTAGAAAGGTTCCGCATCTGAGCCGGGTGGCCCCGGCGACACCCGACTATCATATAGAGGATGTCCATCGGGCCGGGGGGATCAATACAATTATGGCTCGTTTAAAAGAAGCCGACCTGCTTCACAAGGATTTGCCGACGGTTTCCGGAACGAAAATCGGGGAACGGATTGACGCCTGGAAGCTGCAAGAGAGCAGCCCTGCTTCCATCAAGACATTCTATGCGGCAGCGCCTGGCGGGGTTCGGACAATAAAACCCATGTCGCAGTCTTCACGCTATAAAACCCTGGATATGGATCGGGCTTTCGGATGCATTCGGGATATGGATAATCCATACCGCAAGGAAGGGGGGCTTGCGGTTCTTTTTGGGAACCTGGCTGCGGATGGATGTGTTGTGAAAACAGCTGGAGTTATCCAGCAGATGTTCCGTTTTGAGGGAACCGCCAAAGTATATGAATCCCAGGAAGAAGCATCTGCAGGGATATTGCTGGGTGAGGTAAAGGCCGGTGACGTGGTTGTCGTTCGTTATGAGGGTCCGAAAGGTGGTCCTGGAATGCAGGAAATGCTGACACCGTCTTCCTATTTAAAATCAATGGGTCTTGCTGAATGTTGCGCCCTTATTACGGATGGACGTTTTTCCGGCGGATCATCCGGTCTGTCTATCGGCCATATATCGCCCGAAGCCGCAGAAGGCGGGCTTATCGGCCTTATCGAGGATGGGGATCCGATCCAGATCGATATTCCAGAACGGTCCCTGCATCTGGATGTGAGCGAGGTGGTTCTGGAGAACCGGCGGAAAGACCGGATTGAGCGGAATATCAGTAATCGGCCAATCTCCAGGAAACGGGACGTAAGCCGTGCCCTTGAATTCTACGCGTCCTCCGTAAGCAGCGCAGCCTTTGGGGCCGCCCGCACTCGATCCTGACGAACAAGAGGAAAGTATCGGTTTCCTATTCCGGTTTTTCGACTTTTGGAAGGATTGCAACATTCGCGGTGACAGATGCCATGAATAGGCCCAGGGGATAGAAGATAAAGGGCCAGAAAGCCCCCATCCAGATGCCGCCTGCATAAACGGTGTTGTCAAAAATTCCATCGGGGTTTTCCGGGATCATAATGCCGAAAATGCCTTTGATGAGGATCCAGAGTGCAATGCCGGAGAAAGCAATAAAAGCCGAGTAATCTTTCCATGACTTGATATTCTGAAATTTGTATTTCTTGAAATTCGCAACTGTGGCGGTGATCTGCGCAAGGAGAAAAATCCCGAAAAGGAGGAGGCTTGATTTATAGGAAACCTCGACAAGGAGCAGATAATCCTCACAA
>JAKSCD010000101.1 GCA_022360775.1 Sneathiellales bacterium
GAGTTCGTTTCAAATAACGGCGAGTATAATTTTATCTGTGGATCAATTGCGAAAAAGCCAATAGTAACAACGCCTTATGTCCCGAAAAAACCTGTCTTCAAGCCAGGACAACTTAATAAAATTCCTAAAACAATCCCGAATAACTAGTTCCTGTTGAATAGTATTGAAGTCAAACCCGCCTCAATACAGGCGGGTTTTCTTTTTTCTGTTTCCTGCATTGCTTTAACGCTAGATATTCTATTACGGAATGTTAATTAATTAATTATATTCTAAATTTAAGTATCGTATTTTCAGTCTTTGTGGAGATATATGCCGCAAGGTGTGTAATAGGTTGCGATAAACGATTGTACCAGGCAGAAGAAATGAGCTTAACAGGGCAAAATAAAAGTCCCAGGGGATCAGGAACCCCACGTAAAGTAGATAACTGGTATCGTAGTTTTGTGATCCTGATCAGCATTCTGGGCCTGTTGGTCGGAGGAACATTCTTTTATGCGCAAAACACGCTCACAGATGTTGAAAATTCCTTCCCGCTCAAGCAACTGTATGAACTTGAATTTATAGATAACTTTCTTTCGGAACTCTCGACTGAAATTATCGATGCTGAGGAAGTGCATGCAAAAAAACCTGAAGAAATGCAGCTGGCGCTGCAAAGTGCACTTTATCGACTGTCAAAATTAAAATCTGATCTGGAAACAGGGATCAGTCTTGGCTTTGATTTCAATGGATCAGAGAATGAAAATCTCGAAAAAATCCTGATCATGCTGAATGACGATATTGATTTTCTAAGAGAGGCCATTCGCGAGAAGAAAGTTAGCCAGTTCGAGGAAGCTTTAGATGAGGCTGTCCTTCGTATGCGCAGGAGCCGGGATACCGGATTAACGCTTCGCAATAATGTCGGTTATCTGGCTGTATCGAAAATTGGTGTGCAGTTTGGCCAGATTAAGAATTTCCGTGGTGACATTCTCATCATTTTATCTCTGATGATCGTAATGGCTCTTGTAATGATCTATATGGCTTATCACCGCTATCAGGCGAGGCTTAAGCTTGAAGAAAGCGAACTTAAACATCGCAGATTATTTGAAAATGCGACGGAAGGCATCTTTCAGATCGAAAATGACGGTGGGCTGATTGATGTTAATCCCGCCATGGCCAATTTGTTGGGATATGGAACAAGTACTGAACTTAAAGACTATATTCGAAATGTTGTTAATGATGTCTATTTCAACACTGGTATGGCCAAAAAGCACCTTATGCTGCTTTCAAAAGGACAGTATCTGATTGACGAAATGCATCGCTGGAAACGTAAAGACGGGACATTGGTCTGGGGTGCCATCAATGCGCACGGTATTTTTGATGAAGAAGGAAAACCGCTATATTTTGAAGGCACCTTCACGGACATGACGGCCAGGGTGGAAGCTGAGCTCAGCCTGAAACAAGCGAAGGAAACAGCGGAATTCGCCAATAGAGCCAAATCAGAGTTTCTGGCTAATATGAGCCACGAACTGAGGACCCCCTTAAATGCCATCATCGGCTTTTCAGAAATTCTGAAATCTCAGGCGTTCGGACCGCTGGGGCATGAGAATTACAAGGAATATGCAGAGGATGTTCATTCCGCTGGCGGCCACTTGCTTCAGGTGATCAATGACATTCTCGATGTCGCAAAAATTGAAGCAGGCCAGATGAAACTGGCGGAAAAAAATGTAGATCTGACAACTGTCATTGCAACTTGCTTTCGGATGCTTTCTGTCCGTGCGGATCAGGCCGGTGTTGCCTTGGAGCAGAAAATTGATGCCAACCTTCCCGGTATTTATGCGGATGAAACCCGCATCAAGCAGATCTTGGTCAATCTGATATCCAATGCGGTGAAATTTACCGAAGCGAGCGGAGAGATCACAGTGAAAGCCTTTTTAAATCAGGAAGGAGGTGTAGTGATAAAGGTAGAGGATACAGGTATCGGGATTTCAAAGGACGATATTCCCGTAGTTTTATCCCGGTTTGGCCAGGTTCAAACGACCTATGCCCGATCCAATGAAGGAACAGGTCTTGGTCTCACACTTGTTCAACTGATTGCAGATCTTCATGGCGGTACTTTCGAGCTGGAGAGTGAGCTTGGTGAAGGAACCACCTGTACAATAACCTTTCCGGCAAATCGATCCGTTCCCTTGAAGGAAACAGCCTGATTCTACCCCAGAATACCGGATCTGAGCATTGCAACCGCAACAACAATAATCATCAGGATTGCCAGTGTTCTATTGATGGTCTGGAGGACAATAGGGGAAGAGACAAACCGGGTCAGTAAAGATCCTGCAAAAACCCATAATGAATTAAGAGTAAGACCTGTAACGGTGAAGACAGTGAGAATAATCATTGTCTGCACAATTTGTGCGCCTGTTGGGTCCATAAACTGGGAAAAAGCAGCGACCAGCATAACCCACGCTTTGGGATTGAGGGGATGAACAATACATCCGGCCAGATATCTGGGCTCGATCTTTTTTTCGCCCGGCTTTGTGCTTTGGAATGCGATTTTATAGGCCAGAAAGAGAATATAGGCGGCAGAAAAAACCAGGAAGGTATATCTAAGGGCTGGGAAATTGGCAAATAACGTGCCGACCCCTGCTGCCACCCCTATTCCCACCAGTAGAAAGCCCGATAAAGTTCCAAAAAGGAACGGAACCGAGCGACTATATCCATATCGTGCACCAGAGGCCATAAGAGCCATATTGGCGGGACCCGGAGATCCCACCATGGAAATAGCGAATAAGGCGACGAGGAATATTGTCTCTACCGGCATTTCAAATGTCCTTGTTAAAATCAATAATTGTATCTATATTGTCCTAAATTAATTTCTGTCAAAATGAACATTGTATCTGATACAATTTAAGTGAAATGGCCAAATCCGAAGATATCGTTGATCACATTCTTGAAAAGATCAGAAAGGGTGAGTTGAAAGCCGGTGATCGCATGCCGACCCACCGTGACCTTGCCTGGGATATGAAATGCAGTGTTGGAACTGTAACACGCGCCTATGCGGAACTGGAGAGAAGAGGTGTCATTTACGGTCAGGTTGGAAGGGGAACCTATGTCTATGGTACAGGTGAAGATCGCAGGGCTGTAGGAAGCGGTCTTTTTATTCCAGAGGAAACAACGCCTGAAAATCGGACAGAGGAAACCATTGACCTGTCTCTTAACCGCTTTTTTCATCCCGGTGTCGAAAGTGCTTATCGAGAAGCGCTTCACGCCGTTGGGGAAAGGAAGGGGTTGGAAGAATACCGGGATTATTTTGACTGCCGGGGCCGGGCCGTGGATAAGCTCCCTGCATTGAACTGGCTTGGAAACATGACCGGACTGGTCGATGAAAGAAATCTTCTCTTCACGCAAGGGGCGCAGTCCGGGCTTTATCTGACAATGTCTGCACTAACCAATCAGGGCGATGCGATTGCAACTGAAGAGTTTGGTTATCCCGGGATCAAGGCGATTGCACAGGAACTGGGGCTCAGAATTTCTGCAGTTGATATGGATGATGAAGGTATGGTGCCTGCCTCTTTCGAAGCGCTTGCCAGGCGCGGGAAAATCAAGCTTCTGATTACAGTGCCGACTAATCACAATCCAACGGGGACAACTTTACCGACAGGGCGCCGCAGGGAAATTGCCAAAATTGCGAATGACAATGGCATTCTGATTGTCGAAGACGGTGTCTATAATCCCTTGCAAAAAAGCCGGTTGCCAACGTTCAGGGAAATTGATCCAGAGAATGCAATCTATCTGACCAGTTTTTCAAAGTTATTCAGTCCCGGATTGCGGGTTGGTTATGTCGTGGCCCCCGAACTTTATATGCCCAAGCTGATTAATCGGATGACAGTGATTAACTGGATGACGTCGCCAGTGACGCTGGATGTCTGCAATTACCTGATGGACAAAGGTATAATGGCAAATCATCAGAATTGGCTGCTGAAAGAGTGTGAGCGTCGTTTCAACTATGCAAGAGGATTGTTTTCAGCCTGGATTTCCGAAGCTCAGAAAAATGCCCCTATTCCTCTGTCGCAGTTATGGGTTCGATTGCCGGCAACAATGGAAAGCTCAGATTTTCTTTTTAAGGCACGGCAACAGGGGATTTTGCTGATCGGAGGCGACAGATTTGCGATGAACAGGCAAATTGATGATCACTATGTTCGGATCTGTCTCATGGGTGTCAGCAGTTTCTCTCATCTGAAGCAGGCGCTTGGTCTGTTGCGCGGATTGTTAATTGAAAGTGAAACCCGCGCCCTGATCAGTTAATCCTCTTCAAAAACAGAGATCTTCAGCTTGACAGTTGTCGTTTGAGAGGAAAATCTACAGCCATGACGAAACGTAGAATTATTCTGGATTGTGA
>JAKSCD010000100.1 GCA_022360775.1 Sneathiellales bacterium
CGGCGTGATCGCAAGATCGCTGGGAACCTTTCCCCGAAACATCCTTTGGCGGTTCAACTCCGGTGATCTGCACCGGTTACGATCTGGGCATTGGCTGCTGGACCGCCGACGGCGTCAAGCAGTGCAAGAACATCCGCTTTAGCGTCAAAAGCATCATAATCACGACCATTTCCAGTCCAGTGACGGCCACCATCAGATCCGACACGGATACCCGCAGCAACTGTTATCTGTCCATCTGGCTGGTCTGAATGATATTCTCCGGCCACTTCAAACAGGGAAATATCACTGAAGCCTCGCGCCTGATTTCGCCCGGCAGCCGCGATCAGGTTGGGGAGCAAAGAAGGACGCATGGCATCCAGATCAGAACTGATCGGGTTATCCAGCACAATACTGTCATCCACCCCGCCAAACAGATCTGCATGGGCGCGCGGCAGGAAGGAATAGGTTACCGCTTCAATCATTCCGCGGCCTGCAAGTGCCCGCTTTGCGGTACGCACCCGACGCTGCGCGAGGGATAGCGACGGTTTGGCAACCACAGTTTCGCGAGGCAGCGCCACTGTGGGAATATTATCAAAGCCATGCATCCGCATCACTTCTTCTACAAGATCTGCTTCGCCAACAATATCCATGCGCCAGGAGGGAACATCTGTATCGATGGTTTCTCCCTTATCAACAGGGGCAAAGCCAAGGCGGTCCAGTATGGTCATCATCTCATCCGATGCCACTTCCACACCGCCGAGTTCCTTAACCCGCGCTTTACGCAAAGTCACTTTCTTCTGCCAGTCTGGACCGGCGCCGTCGCTCACCACATGGCTAGGTTCACCGCCGCATAGCTCCATTACCAGACGGGTAGCGATTTCCATGCCATCCTCAACAAATGCTGGATCAACACCCCGTTCGAAGCGATATCGGGCATCAGATTCTACACCAAGACGGCGGCCAGTTGTTGCGACCCGGATCGGGTCAAAAAGCGCTGCTTCGATGAAGACATTGGTTGTCTCATCGGTACAGCCGCTTACCTCGCCGCCCATGATACCGCCGATCCCTTCAGGACCAGCATCATCCGCGATAACGCAATCCTCAACGCTCAGCTCATACTCCTCACCATCCAGCGCAAGGACCTTCTCCCCTTCTTTTGCAAGGCGAGGCTGGATGTCACCTTTTACCTTGTCTGCGTCAAACACGTGAAGCGGACGGCCAAGGTCAAAAGTAACAAAATTGGTGATATCCACCAGCGCAGAAATTGGACGAAGACCAATGGACAAAAGACGATCCTGCATCCATTTCGGGCTCGGCCCGTTTTTCACATTCCGGACATAGCGCCCCAGGAATTTCGAACAGGGAAGCGGATCCACACCGTCAAATTTCAGTTCAACACCGATCGGGCTTTCGAACGTGCCATCAATCTTGCTGGTATTGAGAGCTTTCAAGGTTCCAAAACCGGAAGCGGCCAGATCCCGGGCAATCCCGTAAACCCCGAGGGCATCCTGATGGTTAGGTGTGATGGCGATTTCAATAATCGGATCATCAAGCCCCGCCAGAACGGCATATTGCGCGCCAAGTTCCGCTTCTTCCGGCATTTCAATAATACCGTCATGCTCATCGGAAACACCCATTTCCCGCTCGGAAACCAGCATGCCGTTACTTTCAACACCACGGATTTTTGAAGGCTTCAATAACAGATCGGTGCCCGGAACATACACGCCGGAGGGAGCAAAAACACCTTTCATGCCGGTCCGCGCATTTGGCGCACCGCAAACGACCTGCACCACTTCCTTGCCTGTATCCACCTGACAGACACGAAGACGGTCGGCATCAGGATGCTGCTCGGCCTTCAAGACATGGCAGACACGGAAGGCTTCAAGTTCTTTCGCCCTGTCCGTAATCTCTTCCACTTCCAGGCCAATAGCAGTCAGCTTTTCAGAAAGTTCTTCAAGGTTGGCGTCGAATTCAAGATGTTCGCGCAACCAGGATACCGAGAATTTCATCGTGACAACCCTCCGCCGATAGTTGGGACATCCAGGGGAACAAATCCATAATGTTTCAGCCAGCGCAGGTCACAATCGAAGAAAGCCCGAAGATCCGGAATACCATATTTCAGCATGGCGATACGGTCGATCCCCATTCCCCATGCGAAGCCCTGATATTCTTTTGGATCAAGGCCACAATGCTCAAGGACCCGTGGATTGACCATGCCGCAGCCGAGAATTTCCATCCAGTCATCCCCTTCGCCGATCTTGATATGATCCCCTGCAAAAGTGCAGCGAATATCCATTTCTGCGGAAGGCTCTGTGAACGGGAAATAGGAAGGGCGAAACCGCATTTCCACATTATCCACTTCAAAGAAGGCGCGGCAGAATTCCTTCAATACCCCCTTCAGGTGCCCCATATGGCTTGTCTTGTCGATCACAAGGCCCTCGATCTGGTTAAACATGGGCGTATGGGTCTGGTCGCTGTCACTCCGATAAGTCCGCCCTGGAACAACGATCCTGTGCGGTGGCTCTTCAGACATCATAGTTCTAATCTGGACAGAGGATGTATGGGTCCGGAGAAGCTGACGGCTTCCATCTTCTTTTTCAGGCAGATAAAATGTGTCATGCATCTGGCGGGCCGGATGCTCCGGCGGAATATTGAGCGCCGTGAAGTTGTGAAAGTCATCTTCAATGTCCGGGCCTTCTGCAATCGTAAAGCCCATGTCGGCGAAGATCTCGGTAATCTCATCCACCACCTGACTGATCGGGTGAATGCGCCCCTGACTTTCAGGACGGGCGGCAAGCGTAATATCAATGCTTTCTGTCGCCAGTTTTTCTTCCATGGCTTTCCTGTTCAGACCGTCTTTTGCCTGATCAATTGCCTCCAGAAGAGATTGTTTCATTTTATTCAGCTTCGGAGCAACCACCTGACGCTCTTCAGGAGCCATCTGGCCCAACCCGCGCATCATCAAGCTGACCTCACCCTTTTTTCCAAGGGCGGCAATCCGAACGGCTTCCAGCGCATCCAGATCTCCTGCGGCGCTGATCTTTGTCAGTATCTCGCTTTCAAGCGTTTCAATATCCTGCATAATCACTCGCAATCAAAAAAGGGGACCCGTACAAAACCGGGCCCCCTTTTAATAAAGTGGTCGTCGAAAAAATCCAGTGCGTCTTCACGCTTGTTTTCGAGGGCCCGACAAAATCAGGCTTTGGCTGATGCTTTTTCCGCTGCTTCAACCAATGCCTTGAAGGCCTCAGGCTCGCGTACGGCAATATCAGCCAGGACTTTACGGTCCAGGTCGATGCCGGCCAGCTTGAGGCCGTGCATAAAGTTGCCGTAAGTCATGCCGAGCTCACGAGAAGCAGCATTAATACGCTGGCTCCACAGGGCGCGGAAATTCCGCTTCTTAACGCGACGGTCGCGATAAGCATATTGACCTGCTTTTTCTACAGCCTGAACAGCAATGCGGAAGGTGTTTTTACGGCGTCCGTAATACCCTTTAGCTGCCTTGATAACTTTTCTGTGGCGGGCGTGAGTAGTCACACCGCGTTTTACACGTGCCATGGTCTACTCTCCTTAGCCGTAAGGTAAAAATTTCTTGACGATACGCGCATCCTGATCAGACAGAACAGTTGTTCCCCGCTGATTACGGATTTGCTTGTTGGTCCGCTTGATCATACCGTGCTGTTTACCAGCCTGGTTGGCGCGAACCTTCCCTTTGGCGGTTAGAGAGAAACGCTTTTTCACGCCGCTCTTTGTTTTCAACTTGGGCATTTTGGCTTCCTTTAAATAACCGTTGAAGCGATTGAGCAAACTCGGCAGCCCTAGATTGGCCGGAATGCTCGACGAAGCGAGGGTTATACCCGCGCCTTTTCAAGATTTCAACCCTCCATTTTCAAACCCGCCAATGTCATCTAGAATTCACGAAAATAAGGCATTTATCGTCGCAAAATCAGATGTCTTGAGCCATTAAGCCAATCAGAAGCGGAAAAAGATCATGATAAACACAGAAATTCTGAAGAATCTTACATTCAGCACCTTACTGACAGGCCTGATTCTCAATCCACTGAATGCAATTGCCAATGATGAACCCAGCTCCTTTTTCTTTCATGTTCTGGCGGACCTTCCCTACAAGGAGGATCAGGAAGTAACTTTGGAAGAAAAGATCATCCCGACCCTGCAACAGGATCCAGGCCCGTTTCTAGTGCATCTGGGAGATATTAAAGGGGGCGGCGACTCTTGCGACCTGGATCTTCTGGAGGCGCGGATTTTTCAGATTAAGAATATTCATCCATCTGCTGTCTTTTATACACCGGGCGACAATGAATGGACAGATTGTGATCGTAAAAAGCTGAAAAAGCCTGTATCCGAGCTTAAAATGCTGGAAACACTCAGGGCGCTTTATTTTAGGAACGAAAAGGAAAAACCGGCCTATTTAAACGCAGTCCGTCAGGTTCTCTATCCTGAAAATCAGAGATGGCAATATCTGAACAATGTCTTTGCAACAATCCACCTGGTGGGAACAAATAACGGCCGCACGGACATTCTTCTTGATAATGAAGATTTTGCTTTAAGCCAGGTCACGGCAAGAGATGCAGCAAACCGGTACTGGCTCCGTGAAACTTTCAAACGGGCTCACGAAACAAATGCCAGGACAGTGATCATTGCAACACAAGCAGATGTCACCAATTCAAACTTCAAAAGTCCCTGTACACCGGCTGAGCCAAAAAACTGCAATGCTTTTGCCGCTTTCAACACACAATTGCGAGAAGAGGCTGCACGTTTTCAAAAGCCTGTTCTGCTGCTTCATGGTGACAGTTTTCCCTACTGCACTGATAAAACGTTCGGCACGGATATAGCCCCTAATCTCTGGCGTTTTAATGCAGCAGGAGATTATAAAATCATTGATGCTGTGACCATCACAGTGGACCCTGCAAAAAGGGAGGAGCCTTTCGCCATGCAGACATTGCGAAACAAAATCCTCCCGGATCAACACTGCTAGATTACGACCAATCCGGCTCCTGATCCCAGTCAAAACCGGAGGGGGCGCCCTCAGAAACCTTGTCTGCAAATTCCGGTTCACGTTTTTCAAGGAAGGAAAGAACACCTTCCTTGCCGTCCCGCATGCTGGAATGGAACATGGTCCGGCTTTCCGCTTTATGTGCCTCCATCGGGTGTTCAGCCCCCATCATGCGCCAAAGAAGCTGGCGATTTGCCGCAACGGACATGGCACTTGTCCCTGTAATAAAGGATCCGGCAATTTCAAAGGCGCGGTCCAGTAGCTTGTCTGCTGGAAGGATTTCACTCACCAACCCGCCTTTCAGGGCTTCTTCGGCATCAAAAACCTTGCCTGTGTAGGACCATTCAAGGGCTTTTGGCAATCCGACAAGGCGGGGCAGAAACCAGCTGGCACAGCTTTCAAGCGTGACACCGCGCTGTGAAAATACAAAACCGAAACGCGCTTTTTCACTGGCAATTCGAACATCCATAGGGAGCTGCATGGTAGATCCCACGCCGACGGAGGCACCATTAATTGCGCCGATCATCGGTTTTTTCATACGGAACATTCGAAGTGTCATGACGCCGCCAAGATCCCTGTTTTTCTCCATCTCCGGTGAATTTGGATCAACACTTTCATCCAGACCAAAAACATTTCCTTCACTGGAAAGATCCATTCCTGCACAAAAGGCCCGGCCGCTCCCTGTAAATATGATAGCGCGAACACGATCATCGGTATCTGCGCGGTCCAGTTCTTCAATGAGCGCTTCCCCCATTTCGATGGTAAAGGCGTTCATCTGTTCCGGGCGGTTCAGGCGAATGGTGAGGATGTTATCCTGAAGATCTGTGACGACTTGATCAGACATTGGCTTCTTTCTTCTTGATTGGTTATGAGCACAGGTGCATTTGATACAGACAATAAAAAAGCCCTTTAAAAAAACAAAGGGCTTCTTTCAGAAAATTTGTAAATTCAAATTCCCTATTTATTCTGCAATGGAGCGATGACCATTGTCATCTGTCGTCCTTCCATTTTCGGATGCTGCTCAACCTTTGCGGCTTCGGCTGTCTCTTCCTTCACCTTGTTAAGAAGTTCCATGCCCAGCTCCTGATGCGCCATTTCGCGGCCACGGAACCGCATGGTCAGCTTTACCTTATCTCCTGCGGTGAGGAATTTGGTGACCGAGCGCATTTTGACATCATAATCATGCTGGTCGATATTCGGCCGCATCTTGATTTCCTTGATATCAACAGTTTTCTGCTTTTTACGCGCCTTGGCCGCTTTTTTCTGTGCTTCAAACTTCGCACGGCCATGGTCCATGATTTTACACACGGGGACTTGACCGGGCGACACTTCAACCACGTCAAGGCCAACTTCATCGGCAAGACCTGCTGCGACTTCAATTTTTACAACACCGATGTTATCGCCATCTTCTGTAATCAGGCGAACTTCTGCATTATCAATATCATCATTCGTACGGGGGCCTTCCTTGGCCGGAACCGTATTTCTGTGTGGACGAGCTATTTACTTTCTCCTTAGCAGTTCAATAACGGCAAGAGCAGGGAATACTCCCAAACCCTTACCACTATTTTACAGTTTTACCGGATGAGTTCCATTAATTTCGTTAAGATTTCGCAAATCTGAACTTAATTAAACAGAACCCGGTACAATTGCTTCTTCGGCCAGAAGATCAAGCGCCTCTTCAAGCGGCATGACTTTCTGGTGTTTTTCACCAAGCCGGCGGACAGAAATTGTATTTTCATCCGCTTCACGGCGTCCAGCAACCAGCAGGGCCGGCACCTTGGCCAGACTATGTTCGCGGACCTTGTAATTGATCTTTTCATTGCGAAGATCAAGAACACCTCTCAGGCCCCTTCTTTGCGCAGCAGCCAGGACAGATTTGGCATAATCATCGGCCTCGTCGGTAATGGTTGCAACAGCAAGCTGAACGGGGGATAGCCATAGAGGAAAGCGCCCGGCATATTCTTCAATCAGAATGCCGATAAACCGCTCCAGTGATCCCAGAATCGCCCGGTGAAGCATAACAGGGCGATGTTTTGCCCCATCCTCTCCGATATAATTGGCATTCAAACGCTCCGGCAGGACGAAATCCACTTGCAATGTGCCACACTGCCAGTCACGTCCGATGGCATCGGTCAGGACAAATTCCAGTTTCGGGCCATAGAACGCCCCTTCGCCCGGATTGAGGGTATAGCTCAATCCCGCAGCTTCCACCGCCTCTTTCAGGGAACTTTCAGCCTTGTCCCATGTGGCATCATCGCCGGCACGCACTGGTGGGCGATCGGAGAATTTCACCTTCACTTCGGTAAAGCCAAAATCTCTATACATTTCCAGCAGCAAGGCACAGAAAATTTCTGTTTCAGATGTAATCTGGTCTTCACTGCAGAAAATGTGACCATCATCCTGGGTAAAACCACGAACCCGCATAACCCCGTGCAAGGCGCCTGATGGTTCATATCGATGACAGGCACCAAATTCCGCCATACGCAAAGGCAGCTCGCGGTAGCTTGTCACGCCCTGGTTGAAAATCTGCACATGACACGGGCAGTTCATCGGTTTCAGGGCGAATGTCCTTTCTTCCGATTCTGTCGTATACATGGCTTCACGGAATTTATCCCAGTGGCCTGAATCTTCCCAGAGCTTGCGATCCACAAGCTGAGGTGTTCTCACTTCCTGATAACCGGCCCGCTGGATCTTGTTCCGGACATAATTTTCCAGCGTCCGATAAAGGGTCCAGCCCTTATCGTGCCAGAAGACCATACCCACGGCCTCTTCCTGCATGTGAAAGAGATCCATTTCCTTGCCAAGCTTGCGATGATCCCGGCGTTCAGCTTCTTCCAGACGATTGAGATAGGCTTTCAATTCCTTCTCTGTCCGCCAGGCTGTCCCGTAGATACGCTGCAGCATTTCGTTTTTGGAATCGCCACGCCAATAGGCACCGGCAAGCTTCATCAGCTTGAAAGCATGTCCCAGCTTCTTGGTAGAAGGCAGGTGAGGACCGCGACAAAGATCCTGAAATTCACCTTGCTTGTAAATCCCGATCGGCTGATCCGCCGGGATGGAAGCAATGATTTCTGCCTTGTATTTTTCACCCTGATCTTCAAAGAATTTGACCGCTTCATCCCGGTCCCATTCTTCACGATCAATGGATTCATTGCGATCCACGATGTCATGCATCCGCTTTTCAATCTTTTCCAGATCTTCTGGCGTGAAAGGCTTGTCCCGTGCAAAATCGTAGTAAAACCCATCCTCAATTGCAGGGCCAATAGTAACCTGGGTTTCCGGATAGAGTTCCTTCACTGCCTCTGCCATCACATGGGCGGCATCATGCCGGAGCAGTTCCAGCACATCCTGACTTTCTTCCTTGGTGGTGACAATTTCAACGGTCGTGTCGGTATCGAGGGTGGTTTTGAGATCTTTCATCTCACCATTAATACGAAGGGCCAAAGCGGCTTTTGCAAGCCCCGGTCCGATATCCGCTGCCAAAGCTTCGCCAGATATTGGACCATCAAACACGCGCACACTTCCATCAGGAAGTGTGATGTTTACATTTCCGTTTTCCAAAATAAGTCACCAATAGTTGGGTTCCGAACAATACCCTGAACTGAACCTGTGTTTAAGAGAGATGCGACTCTAGAAATATGGAGAAAGTTGTCAAGTGAAAGCCCGGACCAAGCCGCAGTTTTAGGGACTTTTTTGCTAATCCGTGTCCGTTAGGTCGCGTCTTGCTCTATTCGCAGACTCTTCCAGACTGTTTCTTCTGACAAATTCTCAAGGTTTTCCTCGCGCAGAACCGTCACATCTCTTCCCCTCGGCCTTGCCCGGTTTGGATCTGATGCATGAGAGAAAATGGCCGTGCTCTGACATCCAACAGCAGCGATTAAATGAAGCGGCCCAGTGTCATTACCGATCGCAACCGAAGCAAGTCTTCCCAGCGCCGCCAGGTCCTCCAGACTTGTCTGATTGGCAAGATCAATGGCCTCTGGACAGAGACTGCAGATAACATCCAATACATCCGTTTCTGCCTTACCGCCGATCAGAACGGGAGCAATCCCCTGGCTCAACAGTTTTTTTGATAGCGCACCATAATATCTGGCAGGCCAGCGTTTTTCTGGCCGATGCGCGGACCCGCCAGGCACCAGTAATGCAAACCGTTCCGGCAGTTCAAAACGGCCAATGTCACTTTTTGCCCAAGTGAAATCCGGATCCGGGAAATTCTCTACACCTGACTGGCGAAGCTGCTCACGCTGCCTTTCGATAGTATGCATTTTTTTTCGATCCGGATTTAAATCCGGATGACTGCAGCCTTTTGCAATCCCCGACCACTCCGGCCTGTTGCTTGAACCAAAGAATTTGAAATACGAGCTGGACCGCGAAGAAGTCTGCAAATCATAAACCCGATCAAACCCGGCAGCCCGCATCTGACGGCGTAACCTCAAGACACTGCCAATTTGCCAGAGCTTGGGTTTTTCATCGATCCATATATCGTCAAATAATCCGGATTTTGCGAGAAAAGATTTGAAAAGGCTGGTTGTCAGTAATGTTATATGCGCTGCCGGATGATGGTGCCTGATCGCCTGGAACGGAGATTGTGCAAGCACAACATCCCCCAGAGCCCCATGCTTGATAACCAGTATTTTCTCAAACGCCTTGTCCCTCATTGAGAAACTGCCTGATCCATCAATTCGCGATATACCGCAAGTGTCGCCTCACACATCCTGTCGATCGTAAAAATCTCGGTCACATGCTGACGTGTTTTCGCAGCAACCCGTTCGCGCTCATCTGAATTCATACTTAACGCATATTCCAGCGCTTTTGACATGGCTTCTTCATCCCCAACAGGAACCAGCCAACCGGTTTCACCATCCACAACAGTTTCAAGCGACCCGCCATGCGCTGTTGCAATAACCGGCCGACCCATCGCCTGGGCCTCCACCGAGATACGTCCAAACCCTTCCGGGACAGAGGACGCAGACACAATTACATCAGCCAGCATCAAAGCTGCGGGCATATCCGAACAGTAATCCTTGATCTGTACTTTCCCTTCCAGATCCAGCTCCCGCACCAGTGCGTTAAGCTCACTTCGATATGCTTCACGCCCTTCACCGGCCCCCACAAATAGCGCAAGTATATTTCTGTCCTTTAATCGTGCCAGCGACCGGATCAGAAGCTCATGCCCCTTTAGTCTTGTGAGCCTTCCCGGCAGCATAACAATGGAAACACCATCTGGAAGCTGCCAGTCCGATGCCATCTTGATAATCCGCTCCGCACTTACAGCAGCGGGATTGAATTTCTTGCAATCAACCCCGCGCGGGATCGTGACAACTTTATCTTCCTGCACGCCATAATTCTGGATGACATGCTGTGCGATAAAATCTGAAATGGCAATAACCCTGTCGCCGCGTGCCATGACACTGTTGTAGGTATTTTTCAAAAACCCGCCCCGTGTATAAGCGGCATGAAAGGTCGTCAAGAAAAGACATTTTGCTTTTCTTGCCGCGGCCAAAGCGCTCCAGGCGGGAGCCCTGCTTCTCGCATGGACGATATCGACATTATAGTCTTCGATAACCTTTTTCAGGCGACCAATATTTTGAAACATTACCAGCGGATTTTTTGATGCAACCGGCAGGGTTATATGGGGAACACCAAGACGTTCCAGTTCATAAACCATCGTTCCGCCAGCAGAGACAACCACCGATTTCCAGCCCGCATTTTTCAAGGCGGCAGCCATCTCGATTGTACCACGCTCCACGCCTCCACCGTTCAGGCTTGGTAAAACCTGCATAACGGTTCCGGGAGAGCATTTCATGTCCTGCAAAGGAGTGCTAGAGTGTGTCACATCAATCTTCTTAAACGAAAAACAGAATTACCGATGACCCAGCCAAATTCACCAGATATGCTCCAGCGCCCGGATGGACAATCCATCGCCTATCATCACACGCTCGGCGGTGCGCCAGGTGTCCTTTTTTGCTCCGGCTTCATGTCCGATATGGAAGGGACTAAAGCAACCGCGCTGGAACAGGCAATGAAAGACCTTGGACGTAGCTATACACGTTTCGACTATTTAGGGCACGGACAATCTACAGGGGCTTTTACTGATGGGTCAATAAGCCGCTGGACAGATGACGCCCTTGCTGTTCTTGACGAGTGTACTGCCGGGCCGCAAGTTGTTGTCGGCTCTTCCATGGGAGGCTGGATCGGCTTGCGCATGGCGCTTCTGCGTCCCGATCGCATTAAAGGTTTCGTCGGCATTGCTGCTGCGCCGGATTTCACCAAACGGATGAAATCGGAAATGTCAGAAGATGTGTTAGCCTTGCTGGAGAAACAGGGGTACATTGAAGAACCAACAGAATATTCAGACGATCCCTATATCATCACAAAGAAGCTGATCGATGATGGAGAGCGCAATTTTGTGATGGAACACCCCATGGATATCGACTGCCCTGTTCACCTTTTACAAGGCATGAAAGATGACAGCGTTCCCTGGGAAACAGCACTTAAGATCCAGGAAAATCTGGTCAGCGACGATGTTATCGTAACTCTGGTCAAAAACGGGGATCACAGACTATCAGAGGATGAAGATATAAACGGTCTGATACTCGCAACAGAACGTTTATGCAGCCGGCTAGAGAATATGTAATTTTGATTTAAACCTTTGATCGATAACAGGAATATTTCTCACAGAATTTTGATTGGCATTTGTGGATTTCCACAAGGCGAGTCCCTATATCAACCTTTATGCATAATATGATGCGTATTGCTGTTCAGTGAGAAACTCCCCTCTCCCACTGGAAAGCAACATAGCCGGATCGACTCCCCCCTCTCGATCCGGCTCTTTTTGTTTAATTGTCCTCTGCTGGCTGCATCCATTTTACAATCTTCATTGCGGGAAAAATCCACAAAATGCCAACAATCGGATAATAAACGAACTCAGCCCAACGACTTTCGGGCAGCAGATGTATAGCAATCAGCATCGCCCCGAATGAATAAACAACCACCAGTAAAATCAGCATGAGCAAGCCTGCAAGCTTCCGCAATTTCATTTATGACACTCCAACAATTTGCACTTTTTTACCATGCTTTGGAAAAATGAAAAGGAAGGCGGCGCGCCTTGCCACAAAAAAACCCAAAATATGTCACGTTTGTTCCCTTCGCTTGCCTAGAACCGATGTTTCTATTGCTCTTCACCCAAGGACAGGAGAGAGACGTGTTTAACAAGAAGAAACCGGAAGAAGAAGCCAGCCCATCCGGAGCATCCCCCGAATATCCACCGCAACAAACAAACCGCGTAAAACCCATGACAGCAAGTGCCAATCCCGCAACGGCAACGCCCTACCCGAAAGAAAAATCCCCCTTTCCCCTCGGCAGTGAGCAAGAACCCGAAAAATCAACCGATAAAGGCAGCCGTCTTCATGTTGGAAAGGACATCCATCTGAAAGGGGAGATCACGGCCTGTGACAGGTTAATTGTCGAAGGGAAGGTCGAAGCATCCATGAACTCCAACGAAATCGAGATCACCGAAAGCGGTATGTTCAATGGCGAGGTTATTATTGATACCGCCGATATTTCGGGAGAGTTTGAAGGAACACTGACAGCACGAACAAAACTGATCATCCGCAAGACAGGCCGCGTTGCCGGTGATATCAAATATGGCGAGATTGAAATCGAACCGGGCGGGGAGATTTCGGGCAATCTCGAAAAATCACTCGATCACAAAAAGGATCTGTCCCTTGGCAAGAAAATTGTCGCAAAGAAAGTTAAGGAACAGGCTAACGGACCCACCGCTCACCACTAGTGACTTGAATATTACCTCCATACCCCACCTCAGGCAGCTTCGGCTGCCTTTTTTTTGTATTTTCGCGACGGATAATACTATTTGCTGCGTTTACTTGTTAGATACAATGACAGCATCCTTGGTGACGATGCCTTTATGCGACGGATTATATGACACTTGGCGACCCGATTAAACGGGATGCAGCGTTAATGAGGGAGATTGCGGCGGGCAACCGGAAAGCCTGCCGGACACTCGCTGCTGAACATCTCGATGGGACTTATCGCCTGGCGCTTCGTATAACCGGCAACAGATCAACTGCTGAAGATATTGCGCAGGAAGCCTTTTTACGATTATGGAAAGCATCCGCCGGCTGGAAAGCCAAGGCTCAGGTAAAAACCTGGCTTTATCGGGTCACTCAAAATTTATGTATCGACAGATTGAGAAAAGAAAACAGATATAGCCATGCAGAGGTCCCGGATCTCGCAGATCCTGCTGATAACCCGGTGACCCAGCGCGAGAAACAACAGCTGCAAGAACAGGTTCAGGATGCTCTACAGGCTATTCCAGCGCGGCAGCGTATCGCGTTATCGCTTGTTCATTTTGAAGAATGCAGCAACAAGGAAGCTGCAAAAGTAATGGAAATTTCGGTAGATGCCCTTGAATCGCTACTTGCACGCGGTAAAAGAAAACTGCGTAATTTGCTGGCATCTGCAAGGCCGCAAGAAAGGAAAGAGGCAGGATGACAGAAAAAACTGAAACCATGCTGAACCATCTTGAGCGTCTCCTTGATCAATATGGAGCGGATGAAAGCCGATGGCCCGCTGAAGAACGAATAAAGCTTGGACCTTTCCTTGCGAGCTCACGGGAGGCACAGCTCCGTCTTGAAAGAGAGAGAGAGTTTGAAACAATGCTTGGAAGTCACGCAGAAGACAATGCTCCCGCAGGGCTTCTTGGACGTGTTCTCGAGGATGCACATCAGGTAACGACACAGTCAAAGGCCTCCCAAAGCTGGTTTCTCCCCTACCTGAAACCCATAAGTAGTCTCGCTTTCGCAGCGTCTCTCGGATTTATCATCGGTGTGGTTAACCCTGAACTTCTGGAAACTGAAGATGATCTCTATTTCACGGAAAACGCTCTGACGGAAACCATAACGGAATGGGGACTGGAAAATGACAATGGATAAAACAAAGTTTTTGATTATTGCGCTGGTTGTCTCTCTTAGCCTGAATTTGGCAATCGGCGGCTTTTTTGCAGGCCGTTTTATAGGTCATGGTGATCGTCATCATGATCGAAGCGGTTTTCATTTTGACAGACGGGCAGCCTTGAAAGAACTTGAAGGGGACAAAAAGGACAAGGTGCGCGAGATCTGGAAAAAGAACAAGGCGGAGCTGCGCCAGAACTTCAGATCCTACCGGAAAAACAAGCGCGAAATTGCCAAACTGCTTTCTGAGGAACCTTTGAATCAGGAAGCACTTGACGCCTATCACCAGAAAATGATGGAAAATAGCGTTGCCTCCAAGACCCTGATCTATAATGCTCTCCTTGAAACAGCCCGGCAGCTGTCACCGGAAGAGAGAGAGGAATTCTTCAAGTCCGGTTATCGCTGGCGTGATAAACATCATAAAGACAAATAGTCACAAAAGAGAATTGGGGATCAACAGGTCATGAACAACGATGGCAGGCAGTTTGCACCGGCAACAGCCAGAAACAGAGAGGCGATCCTTGAAATTTTGAAGAACGAGCTTCCGTCAGATGGAACCGTATTGGAGATCGCCAGCGGGACAGGGGAGCACGGCCATTATTTTACCCCGCATTTTCCAGGTCTTATCTGGCAACCAACGGATTATCTGCCAGAGAACCTCTCCAGTATCTCCGCCTGGCAAAATTATGAAAGTCGGGAAAATTTCCTCCCGCCCAAAAAACTGGACGCGACATCCTCCCTTTGGCCAGTAGAGGAAACAGGCTATCCCCACCCGGATATCACAGCAATCTTTAACGCAAACATGATCCATATCGCTCCCTGGAATGTTTGTGTAGGATTGTTTGAAGGCGCGGGGCGTGTTTTAAACGCTGAGGGCCTGTTGATCCTTTATGGTCCCTATAAAATCAACGGGGAGCATACCGCACCCAGCAACGCCGATTTTGATATCTGGCTTAAAAACAGGGATCCGGACTTTGGTGTGCGAGATATAGAAGCTGTTTCAGAGATCGCAGAAAAAAATGGCTTGTCCCACGTACAGAGCTTTGCCATGCCGGCCAATAACTTTATCCAGATTTTCAAAAAACTCTGAATTAGGCTGTAGCTCCCCTTCTAGGAAGCTTCCCTCAGGACTTTTTCAAGATAGACCTTATGAAGTGCTCTGGTAATCTCTCCAGGAAGGCCCGAGCCAATTCTCTGTCCATCTATTTCAACAACAGGATTAACAAAGGTTGGTGACGAGGTCGAGAAAGCCTCGTTTGCCTTTTTAGCTTCTTCAACAGTAAAAGGCCTCTCTTCCAGGACGAGACCATATTTTTGCGCACAATGCATCAGGGCAGCCCTAGTGACACCGCCTAATATCTCCTCACCGATTTGCCGGGTTATCAACACGCCTTCTCTATTGATAATATAGGCATTACTTGAAACACCTTCCGTAATGTAACCATCCTTCACAAACCAGGCATCATCTGCGCCCGATTGAACCGCTGTATTACGTGCCATACTCGGGTAAAGAAGCTGGGTTGTTTTTATATCACATCGGCCCCAACGTTTGTCTTCAACAGTTATGACCCGCAATCCGCTCATATCTGTGATGTCACGCATCAGCTTTTTTTCCTGCACAAAAGCAACAACGGTTGGGGATGTGGAGGGTGACGGATAGATAAAATCCCTCGATCCTGTGCCCCGCGAAATCTGCAAATAGACAATTCCTTCTTGCAGCCGGTTTCTTCGGATCAATTCCTGATGGATGTGCTGAAGATACTCTCTCGCAGGTTTTTCTTTCATGCCAAGTGCCTCAAGCGATCTTCCAAGCCGGTCCATATGGCCTTCAAGATCAAGAGGTTTTCCATCGACGACGGCTGTCACTTCATAAATCGCATCAGCGAACAGGAAGCCTCGGTCAAAGACAGAGACAACTGCTTTTTCTTGTTCAACAAACCGCCCATTAAGATATATCTGCTTCATGTTCCTACCTCACTGCCGGTACGAGAAAGCCTCTCGCGGACATCCTGATAGGCATATAACGCGGGTGCCCCGCCGGTATGCACAAATACAACATTCTGATCAGCAGACCAGTTTCCCTGTGAAATCAGACTTATTAATCCGGCAAGACCTTTACCGGAATACACAGGATCCAGCACCAGTGCTTCCAGCCTACCCGCAAGGCTTATTGCTTCAATGGTTTGCTCATGGGGAACTCCGTAAGCCGGACCGGAATGACCTGCTACAACATTGACCCGGTTTTTCTCCATGTCGAGTTCCAGCATGGCCGATGCTTCCTTCGCATATCTAAGGACATCCGCCTCAACACGTTCCGGCTCTGCATCTATATCGATACCGATGACATCCGTGTGTCTCAGTGCGATTGCAGTACCGACAATCAGTCCCGCCTGCGTCGCTCCGCTACCGGAGCAATGGACAATTGCATCGGGAGAAAATCCGTGGTCATGAGCCTGCCTGGCGATCTCGGTCACAGCACTTGCGTAACCAACTGCCCCAAGACCGCTGGATACGCCATAAGGAACGACATAAGGCTTACGCCCCTCTTTTCTCAGATTATCTGCAAGATCGTACAAAGCCGCATTTCTATCACCATTCCAGGCAACCGGATGCAATTGGGCACCGAACAACCTGTTCAGAAATGCATTTCCGTTTTCCTCGTAACTGGAATCAGCGCGTGCAACGCGACCATGAAAAACGGCAAGATGGCAATCGAGCCCCATGCGAGCCGCCGCGGCAGCAACTTGTCTTTGACTGTTGGATTGTACCACCCCCCCAGAAACGATAACATCCGCTTTCTTACTGACCGCTTCTGCAAGGACATAATCAAGCTTTCTGAGTTTATTTCCGCCGGATCCAGTTGGTATACAATCCTCGCGTTTCACCCACAATTTCGGCCCGCCGAGATGTTTTTCAAGGCGCCACATCCTCTCAAAAGGCGTGGGCGCGGTGAGTAATCCAATTTTTGAAAAGCGTGCAAGTCTGGCCTCAAGCCCTGAAACGGTGCCTTTTCCACCACTCATATACCCATCTCCCCTGCAAGGCCGTCTATGGATTTAACCAGCAACCCCATATCCGTCCCGGCTGCTACAAATAGATATCCCCATTCAAGATACTGCCTCGCCTCGATAGCATTACGGGCCAAAATACCGGCAGGTTTGCCTGCTGAACGAATAGCAGTCGCGGCTTCACGCAGTTTTTGCTGGATCACTGGATGCTCGATTTGGCCTGGCAAACCCAGTGAAGCTGACAGATCTGATGGGCCGATGAAAATGCCGTCAATACCCTCAACGGCTGCAATCTTCCCGATTTTGTTCAAGGCTTCTTCAGTTTCCACCTGCGCAATAATACCGATATGCTCATTGGCTTCTTTCACATAGCCGGGATCACGGCCATAACCGTTTGCACGAACAGCACCTGCTACCCCGCGGGTTCCTGCTGGTGGATAACGGCAGGCCTGGACCAGCTCTACAGCATCTGCTGCTGTCTGGATAAAAGGCGCGAAAATTGTTTCTGCCCCGATATCCAATGCCCTTTTGATCAGTTGCTCTTCATTCTCGGCAACCCTTACGGCCAGATGAGGCTTTCCGCCGGTCGCGGCCTGCAAAAGAGGCAACAATCCCGAGATTTCTGTCGGGGAATGTTCACTATCGAACAGGATCCAGTCAAAATTTGCTTGTCCAAGGATTTCTGCGCAAACCGGACTGCAAAGACTGCTCCAGACGCCAATTTGTTGCCTGTTTTCCTGAAGCGCTATTTTGAACATATTCCGTCTGGGTAACCTGTTCATATCAATGCCACTGATACTGTTCCGAGTACCCCAAAATCTGCACTCAACGTGTCGCCTTTTTCAGCGAAGACAGGGCGTGTGAAGGATCCGGACAGGATCAAATGCCCAGGCTCCATTACGAGGTCGAATTCCGCCAGTTTGTTTGCCAGCCATGCAACTGCTTCAGCCGGATGCCCAAGAACTCCTGCCGCCAACCCTGTTTCTTCAATTTCTCCGTTACGCCTCATCAAGGCACCGATTTTCCCAAGATCAATATCATGAGGTCTTACAGGACATCCTCCGAGAATAAGGGCAGCCGCTGCGCCATTGTCCGCGACCGTGTCAAAAATCTTGCGAGGCTCCACCACTCGGGCATCGATAATCTCGATGGACGGGATTACATACTGTGTCGCTTCAAGAACATCCAGAAAGGTAACATTCGGACCTTTTAGGCCATCTTTCAGCTGGAATGTCAGCTCCGGCTCCACACGGGGAAGGCAAAAAGTTTCAAATTCGAGCGGTGTTCCATTGAGCGACACCATATCGCTGAAAATATAGCCATAATCCGGCTCATCAATTTTTGAAGACCGTTGCATGGCCTTGGAAGTCAGACCAACTTTATGACCAATTATTCTCCCGCCGTTCGCCTGCTTAATCTCTGCGACACGCCTGGATATCTCGTAGGCATCCCGAAGGGTGATATCTGGCCATGTTACCGAGGGTTGTACGGCCTGTATTTTACTGCGCGCAGCTTCAATCAGGGAATCTGCTGCTCTTTGATGATCTAGTTTTGATAGCATATCTGAATTCTCATTTTATCGATAAAATTAAATAATATCGATATTTTTAAAAATCAAGATAATTTTCAAATTGTCGGGAGAATGTGGAAAAGCTACAGTGCGCCCAGCACTTGAGCTGACCGGGTTTGCAAATGGACGCTATGGAACCGAAAACTGAATCAGAAAAAGCCTATCGGTATATTCGTAACGATATTATCAATGGCCGCCTTTCCCCTGGCGAAAAGCTCAAAATGACGATGCTGAAAGAGATGTATAAAATCGGTGCGGCCCCGCTTCGCGAGGCATTGTCGCGTCTGGCAAGCGATCGTCTCGCAATACAAAGCGGACAAAAGGGCTTTGTTGTTTCATCAATCAGTGCGACCGATGCGATAGATACCGGGCGGGTTCGCTTACTGCTTGAAAGTGAAGCATTGAGGGATTCCCTAAAGCATGCCAGCGATGAATGGGAATCCAGAGTTGTTGCAGCCTATCATCGCCTGAATTTGGCCGAAAAACGCGCAGACGGCTTGACAGAAACAATTCTGGAGCTTGAAAACTGGAACAGAAAATTTCATGAAGCCTTGATCTCAAATGCGCAATCGACCTGGCTGCTGGAATTTAGAAATCAGATCTATTGCCATCATGAACGGTACCGGCAGCTTTCCCGCCGATCCAGAACAAAGTCCCGGGACACCACCAAAGAGCATCACATGATGCTGGAAGCCGCTATGAGCCGGGATTTGAAAACGCTTCTTGAGCTCACCGCTCTACATATCGATCGGACCACAGAGGCGGCGGTTGCTTTTTTAAATAGCAGTGTCGATCAATAAAAAAGGCTGCGAATTTCTTCGCAGCCTTCTTGTTTATTGCTGTATCAGCGGCTGGCTTAGAAGCCCATGCCGCCCATACCGCCCATGCCGCCCATGTCAGGCATTGCAGGCGCGCCGCCAGCAGCTGCACCTTCTTTGGCAGGAGCATCAGTCACAGTTGCTTCCGTTGTGATCAGCAGGCCTGCGATTGAAGATGCGTCTTCCAGAGCTGTGCGAACAACTTTGGCCGGGTCAACAACACCATCTTTCAAGAGGTTGCCATATTCACCGGTCTGGGCGTTGAAACCGTGAGTATTGTCGCTCTGCTCAAGCAGTTTACCAGCGATAACCGCACCGTCTTCACCCGCATTTTCAGCGATCTGGCGAACAGGAGCCTGAAGCGCACGTGCGATGATTTTAACACCGACATTCTGGTCAGCATTGGCGCCTTCCAGACCTTCAAGAGCGCGGGAAGCGTAAAGAAGAGCTGTACCACCACCTGGAACAATACCTTCTTCCACAGCAGCGCGCGTTGCATGCAGAGCATCATCAACACGGTCTTTGCGTTCTTTCACTTCAACTTCAGTTGCACCACCAACTTTAATCAGGGCAACACCGCCAGCCAGTTTGGCCAGACGTTCCTGAAGTTTTTCGCGGTCATAGTCAGAAGAAGTTTCTTCGATCTGGGACTTGATCTGACCACAACGGGCATCGATGTCGTCTTTAGAACCAGCACCATCAACGATGGTTGTTTCTTCTTTGGAGATTGTTACAGTTTTCGCTGTACCCAGCATATCCAGAGTAACGCTTTCAAGCTTGATACCAAGCTCTTCAGAGATCAGCTGACCACCTGTCAGGATGGCGATATCTTCAAGCATTGCTTTACGGCGATCACCGAAGCCAGGGGCTTTAACAGCAGCAATTTTCAGGCCACCGCGCAGCTTGTTCACAACCAGAGTTGCAAGGGCTTCACCTTCGATATCTTCCGCAATGATCAGAAGTGGCTTACCCGCCTGAACAACAGCTTCCAGAATTGGCAGCATTGGCTGCAGGTTTGTCAGTTTAGCTTCGTGCAGCAGAATGAAAGGGCTTTCCATTTCTGTCAGCATTTTTTCTGCATTTGTCACGAAGTAAGGAGACAGGTAACCGCGGTCGAACTGCATTCCTTCAACAACATCCAGCTCAGTGTCGAGGCCTTTGGCTTCTTCAACTGTGATTACGCCTTCGTTGCCAACTTTCTGCATGGCTTCGGAAATGATGGAACCGATTTCAGATTCGCCGTTCGCAGAGATTGTACCCACCTGGGCGATTTCTTCTGCACCAGCAACAGGGTTTGAAGCAGACTGGATGCTTTCAACCGCTTTGGAAACAGCGAGATCGATACCGCGCTTCAGATCCATTGGGTTCATGCCGGCAGCAACTGCTTTCAGGCCTTCCTGAACGATGCTCTGTGCGAGAACAGTAGCCGTTGTTGTACCGTCACCAGCAACATCGTTGGTTTTGGATGCAACTTCACGGACCATCTGTGCGCCCATGTTCTGCAGCTTATCTTCAAGCTCGATTTCTTTAGCAACAGATACACCGTCTTTAGTCACGCGTGGTGCACCGAAAGATTTGTCGAGAACAACGTTACGGCCTTTTGGACCGAGCGTTACTTTAACAGCGTTAGCAAGAGTGTTTACACCCTCGAGAATCTGTGCGCGAGCTTCGGCGCCGAATTTAACTTGTTTAGCCATTCTAATAATTCCTTAAAGTCTGTGAGGGTTAGCCCAGGATGCCCATGATGTCGGACTCTTTCATGATCAACAGGTCTTCACCGTTGAGCTTGACTTCAGTACCGGACCATTTACCGAACAGAACTTTGTCACCGACAGAAACGTCAAGTGCGCGAACAGAACCATCTTCCTTGATCGCACCGCCGCCAACAGCGACAACTTCACCTTCGCTTGGTTTTTCCTGTGCGCTGTCAACGAGAATAATACCGCCTGCGGTTTTTTCTTCGCTTTCAACGCGCTTGATCAAAACGCGATCGTGCAATGGACGAAATGACATTAAAGCCTCTCCCTAATTTGAGGTCAGATTAATCTTTAGCTTGCTGTTAGCACTCAGTTGCTAAGAGTGCTAACAAAAATTCCCATTCGATTTAGGCAATGGCTGGGAGAGAGTCAAGGGATGGCATAAAAAAAGCGCCGAATTAACCATGAATAAATTCACGAGCCCCAATTTTCTTGGCCTTTTCCTGTTTTTCCAGTAGATAAAGCGCCAATATGTTTTGAGCCACTATCCTGGCCTTTAATATCGGAAGAGTTTCCCGTGACAGCATCACTTTTAAATCAACTGAGCAGCCTGGTTGGTCAAGTCTTTACCGAAATGGACCTGGAGCCTGAACTGGGCCGTGTGGTTATATCCCAGCGGCGCGAACTTGGCCAGTTCCAATGTAATGGTGCGCTCGCCGCGGCAAAAAAAGCCAGGAAAAATCCAAGAGAAATTGCTGAAAACGTTGTCCAAGCTCTTGAAGAAACCGGACATTTTTCCGAACTCTCGTTGGCAGGTCCCGGCTTTATTAATATGAGCCTGACCGATCAGTATCTGTCTGATCATTTCAAGGCGCTTAGCAGTAACGCACAGTTCGGTGCGCGAGACGGACATAAGTCAGAGAAAGTGATCCTCGACTTTGGTGGCCCCAATGTTGCCAAAGCCATGCATGTGGGCCATTTACGGGCCACTATTATTGGGGAAAGCCTGCGCCGCCTTCGTGAATTCCTGGGCGATTCTGTCGTCAGTGATGTGCATTTCGGCGACTGGGGTCTGCCTATGGGGCTCCTAATCAAGGAAATAGAACTGACAAAGCCGGATCTTCCCTATTTCGATAAAAATAATGAAGGTCCCTTTCCTTCTGAATCGCCGGTCACCGTGGATGAGTTGCAGGAGCTGTACCCTTCAGCTTCCGCCCGCAGTAAAGAAGATGCTGCCTTTCTTGAGCGAGCTCGGGAAGCCACATTCGAGTTACAGCAAGGTCACGCAGGATACCGGGCACTCTGGCAGCATATGCTGGATGTTTCAGTGGCTGAGACCAAAATCGATTTTGATCTTTTGGGCGCCCATTTCACCGAATGGAACGGTGAAGCCGATACCAATGAACTCATCCCTCCAATGCTCGAACGCCTGAAAAGCGAAAATCTTTCCGAGCTTTCTGACGGGGCAACTGTTGTCCGGGTGGAAGAGGAAGGCGACAAGAAAGAGATGCCGCCCCTGATTTTGCAAAAATCTGATGGTGCTGTCATGTATGGCACGACGGATCTCGCCACCATTGAAATGCGCGAGGCTGATCATAAGCCAGACAGTATTCTTTATGTCGTGGATGCACGTCAGAGCCTGCATTTTGAACAGGTTTTCCGCGCGGCACGCAAATGTGGCAGCACAAGAGCCGATGTTCATCTGGAACATATCGGTTTCGGGACTGTGAACGGAAAAGACGGTAAACCGCTCAAAACCCGTGACGGCGGTGTTGTTCGCCTGAGAAGCCTTATTGAAGATGCCATCGAAGAAGCACGCAAGGTGGTCAATGAAGCAGGAATGGACGAAAAATTTGATGCTGGCGAACTTGAGGATATCGCGACCAAAGTTGGTATCGCCGCCATTAAATTTGCTGATCTTTCCAACCAGCGCATGTCCAACTATGTGTTTGATCTTGAGCGGTTCACCAAATTTGAAGGGAAAACCGGCCCTTATCAGATGTATGCAGCGGTCCGGATCAAATCCATGCTGAGAAAAGCAGAAGAGCAGAGCCTTAACCCGGGCCCCCTTCAGATTAGTGCCGATGCTGAGCGCAATCTGATCCTTGCGCTATCGCAACTTCCTGAAGCGGCTCACGCCGCCGCTGACAAAAATGCGCCTCATATTCTTTGTGATCATGTTTATACTCTCACTCAGGAGTTTAATGCCTTCTACCATGACTGCCATGTGTTGGGTGAAGAAGATGAAGCCATTCGCGCATCTCGCCTGACCTTATGTGCTGTCACATTAAAACAGATCGAAACTGTTCTTCATCTTCTGGGAATTGACGTTCCGGAACGGATGTAGGAATTTCATACTTGCAGGCTGTCTGGAAAAACAGCCTGCATCACGTATGCATATCAATTTCCGCAGACAACTCCATCAATAGGCGAGAGCGACACCGTCTTTGCGGGGCTCGGAGGCTGCGGAAAGCACACCGGTTTCGGAGTTAATCGCGATCATCTGGCCACCACCCATGGCAATCTCGGCCTGCTTGATCTCGTATCCCATATCGGCAAGCTCCTGAACAACACTGTCTTCAAGACCTTCCTCCACTTCCAGCGTTCCCGCATTGTAAAAAGCACGGGGACAATCAATCGCCTCCTGAACATCCATGCCAAAATCATAGAGGTTGGAAAGAACGTGGGAATGCCCGACAGGCTGATAGGCACCGCCCATGACACCATAACACAGGCTAGCTGTATCACCTGTCGTCACCATGCCTGGAATAATGGTGTGAAGCGGCCGCTTGTTCGGTGCAACGCAGTTTGGATGATCCTTATCCACAACAAAGCCAGCTCCCCTGTTCTGGAACATGACGCCTGTCTCAGGGCAAGCGATACCAGAGCCAAAGGGATGGAACAGGGAATTGATAAAGGAAACGGCTGTACCGTCTTTATCCACCACACTCAAGTAAACCGTATCTTTGTGTTTATCAAAGGCGTTTGCGCCGCTCGGATCACCGGCCTTGCCCACCTCGATAAAACTGCAAAGATGGTCAGCAAAATCTTCAGAAAGAAGCATCTCCACCGGAACATCTGCCTGCAAGGGATCCGCGACATAAATATCCCGCGCAAGATAGGCAAGACGAGCTGCCTCCGCTTGCAAGTGAAGCCGTTTCGCACCCACAGGGTCAAGTCCGGCCATATCATAGCGTTTGAGGATATTCATCATCAGAAGGGCGATAATACCCTGACCGTTTGGCGGGATCTGCCAAACTGTATGTCCCTGAAATTCCGTATTAATCAGATCAACCATATCCGCCGACGTTCTGGAGAAATCGCTCGCCACATGGGTTGCGCCGGCCTTGTTCAGGCTGGCGATCATTTTCTCGGCAATCTCTCCTTCATAAAAAGCGGACCTTCCGTTCTTCGCAACGGCCTTCAACGTCTGGGCGAGTTTTGGCAATTGCCAGAGCGTTCCGGCTTCAGGTGTTGCTCCGCCTTTTGTATAAAGGGCAGTTGCTGCCTCGTTCCCCAGAAGTTTCTCCTGAGCCAAGGACCAGTCAACGGCGGTTCTTTGGGTGACAACATATCCGTTTTCTGCACAATCAATAGCCGGGGCCAGCAAATCGGCAAAATCCATGGAACCATAGTCAGCATGCAATTTACACCAGGCATCAATCGCACCCGGAACCGTTACGGCATGAGGACTGGTCAATGAGATTTCATCCTCGCCTGCCTCAAGAAGGGTATCCGCGGTCAAAGCGCCCGGCGCCTTGCCGGACCCGTTAAGCCCTTCAATGGCAGCTGAACCTGACGGTGCAATCAGGGCGAAACAATCCCCGCCAATTCCTGTTTGCATGGGATCAACAACACATTGAACTGCGCAGGCTGCAATGGCTGCATCAATGGCATTGCCGCCCGCTTTCAGGATGGAAAGGCCCACCTGGGATGCATGCTGGCTGGATGTCGCAATGGCACCGTTCATGCCATAGGTAACGGAACGACCGGGATATGAGAAATTACGCACTGTTCTACCGCCTTCTTGTCTGTTTTTCAGACACAGTAAAGGGGTAGAACGAATGTTCCAAATAACTTTTTAGAATTTTCTGCGATCCGGGAGAGATCGCAAGATTTACCAGAGACGTACAATCACGAATTTCGTAAATGCGTCATCTACCTTCATCTGGCTGGCAGCCCGCCAGGCTCCCATGGCGTCATCGTAGCTGTCGAAAAAGCCTTTAACATCGACATTCTTTGGATCGACAAAATCGCGGCCACGGGTGTCGGTTACTTTTCCGCCAAAAACGATAAACAGTTCTTTCTTTGATGCAGTTGCTGATGCAGCGTCGGTCATCCTAACACTCACTTCAAAATAATTGTGTCATGCCGCAGATCGCTTAATCGCGACAGTGCAGCGCAAATGTATAAGGTTATTCTGAAATATTGATTAATGCTCTTGGGGCCGGAGCCCATTAATAGTTGGCAGCTATTAACGCGCCAACACATACGCCCTTGCCCTAGCGTTTGCAAGGGCTTTTCGCATTCCTATTCCTTTGCGGCAAAGACCCCGAAGGAGAGGACAGATCCGGCCATAAGAATATGCAGGATATTCAGTGCATTGACGCCTGTCATTTTGCCAATCCATGCATTGGCGAGACCGGCGAGGACCAGCAAGGCGACCCCCAGAACCAGAAAAGCACCTGAGGATGGGTTCGTAAAAAGCCGATAAAGGCCTGCAAGCGCCAGAATTCCAACCACAGCGTAACGCCCTTCATCAGGAAACTTCCAGTAGCCGAATAACAAAATGCCCGCAAGTAAGCAGACGGCGATCAGAACAATCCACCATCCCGCCGCATGAAA
>JAKSCD010000099.1 GCA_022360775.1 Sneathiellales bacterium
CTTGATCAAACTTACAACCAGTTTCCTTCCCTACATATCAGCCTCGGCTATCTTTGCTGGCGCGCCCTCCATGAGCGGCTGAACCTTGTTTTCAAGATCCTGCTCTTTGTCTGGTTTGGATTGATCGCGGCGTCGACGTTACTGGTCTACCAGCATCATGCCATCGATCTTATAGGCGGGGCGATTGTTGTGGTGATCGTGCATCTCTTCATCCCTCATAACGGAAGAGGGTGGATTACACTTCCATTTGTAAGTCCAAGGCATCTCCATCTTGCGTTTCGGTTTCTCGTTGGGGCCATCTTCTTCACAATACTCGCTTTTAATGTTCCGGTATTTTGGCCGCTTTTTGCCTGGATCGCGATGTCACTGCTTTTGGTAAGCGGTAGTTACGCCCTTGGCAGAAACAACTTCCTTACAAAAACTCAAGCCGGATATGGTCTTATTACCTGGGCGTTGTTTGCACCATATCTGGTTGGATGCCAGTTGAACTGGCGTTTTTGGCGACCAAAGGTTTCCAGCTATTCTGCAGTGAAGAAGGATGTATTCGTTGGAGCCAAACCACGTCCGAAAGATGTAGAGCAATTAAAGGCAGAGAACATCTATACTATCATTGATCTTGCACCGGAGCTTTCGCCTTCCAGATCTACAGATATGGATTATCACCATTATCCTTTACTGGATATCACTATTCCGGACCCGGATAGGCTTCTGAAAATTGCGGAGCAAATTGAGGCAGCCCGAAAAAAAGGAACTGTTTTTGTTCATTGCGCCCTTGGCATGTCTCGCAGCATTCTGGCAAGTGCGGCCTGGTTGATGACGCGAGGCCATAGCAAAGAGGAGGCCCTTGCAATGATAGACAAAACACGGCCCGAACGCAGCCACCGCCCCTATATGATGATTGCTCTGGATCTCTTTGAAAACCGTCTCAGACAACAGCTAAAGGAGGGCACGAATGAGTAAAGCCCTGCAAATAATATTCTTCGCCCTTTTTGTCCGGCCGATTGTCTACATTCTAATCGGTCTGAATGTAACCAACTGGCAAAAGCTTCCCAAAAATGGTCCTGCTGTCATCGTGGCAAACCATAACTCTCATCTGGATACACTTGTTCTGATGTCCCTGTTCCCCCTTTCTATGCTGCAAAAGGTGAGACCGGTTGCCGCTGCGGATTACTTTTTGTCAAATCCTCTCATCGGCTGGTTTGCAAAAAACATCATTGGCATTTTACCTATTCACCGCAAGGGAGAAGCAGACAATCCACTTGAGGGATGTTTCAGGGCCCTGGACGAAGGCGATATTCTGATCCTTTTCCCGGAAGGAAGTCGCGGGGAGCCGGAGCAAGGACTCGCAACCTTCAAAAAGGGAGTTCAGATCCTCGCTGAAAAGCGGCCAAATTTGCGGATCTATCCGGTGGTCCTGCATGGTCTTGGAAAGATTTTTCCAAAAGGAGCCTGGCTTCCTCTGCCTTTTTGTTGCGATGTTATTGTTGGAGATTTCATGAAATTCCAGATGACCGGCCCGATTTTTCTGGAAAATCTTGTGGAGCATTTCAATACGGTATTTCGTGAACAGAGCTTTCCCGAATGGTCATAAGAAGAGGGCCTCCCGGCCCTCTTCTTCCATCTGACGCTCTTTACTGTCAGCTTTCAGATTTCAAGGAATTTGTGAGGCCGTTAATATCCCCGGCCTTCAATCCTACACTCTCCATGATACTGTCTACAATGGGGGCCTGCGCCCGATATTTCAGCGCACCGTTCACTGCACTATCAACAAGGTTATTCCCACCTGCACCTTCCGCGCCTTCAGTTGCAGATGTTCCCGACTGACCATTAAGCCCGTCAACCTGAATAACATTGATGCCTTCGATTTTTTCAATAGGTTTAACGCTTTCGCGGATAATCCGATCGAGATTTTCGATTGTTTTCAACTTCACTTCCATATCAACCAGAGTTGAGGAAAGTAGGTTTTTCGCTTCATTCATCGCACTTAAGCCCTCAGCGTCGACCTTGTAGGTTGCTTCTTTTGCCGCCGCGATCAATTTCTCGGCTTCCGCTTCACTTTCAGCGGCAATGCGCACCTTGTCTGCAAGACCCTGTGCTTCCTCACGAAGAGCATCCGCATTATCGGCTGCAGCAATTTTACTGGCCTCTGCTTCAACCTTGATACTGATGGCTTGACGTTCCGCTTCCTCGGTCGCCTTAATCAGCTCAATTTCTTTGGCACGATTGGCAACACTTGTTTCGCGAACAGTTGCAATTTTTTCTTCAGCAGCAACAGCGATCGATTTCGCTTCATCAGCGACTGCTTGTGCTTCGGATTGAGATTTGGACTTTTCAGCAACTGCAATCTGCTTGTCCTGCTCAGAGAGCTTAATGGCTTTCTGCTTATTAATTACATCTGTTTCAACCGCTTTTTCTTTTTCAATATTTTTCTGCTGCAAGGTCAGATCAAGCTCAATGCGCTGCTGTTCAACTTCTCGGTCTGCTTCGATTTTTGATGCATCAACATTCTTTTTGGATAAGATTTGAGCTTCTTCTGCAGCCTGTGCACTTTTGGCCTGCTCTCGCGCAATTTCCGCAGCTTGCGCTGCTTTACGCGTTTCAACATCCTGCTCCTGAGACAGTTTGGCATATTCTTCTTCACGCTGGATATCAAGCTTCTGCTTTTCGGTCTCCAGGTTTTTATTATCAATCTGAACTTCTGTGTCCCGCTCGATATCGTTCCGGATTTTACGTCGCTGTTCGATTTCTTCTGTCAGGCGTGTCAAACCTTCTGCATCAAAGGCGTTATTCGGGTTGAAAAATTCCATACTTGTCTGGTCAAGACCGGTCAGCGACACAGATTCAAGCTCAAGACCGTTTTTAATCAGATCTTCGGACACGGCCTGCTGCACTTTCTGTACAAAATCCGTCCGTTTCTCGTGCAGCTCCTCCATCGTCATTTCTGCAGCTACAGCCCGCAGTGCATCAACAAATTTACCTTCAACAAGCTCCTTCAGCTTTTCAGGCATCATCGTTCGTTGCCCCAGCGTCTGAGCCGCATTTGCGATAGCTTCCTTATTTGGCTGAACACGAACATAGAATTCTGCGAGCACATCAACACGCATCCTGTCTTTGGTAATCAGCGCGACATCCGTATCTCGCCTCACTTCCAGGCGAAGGGTGTTCATATTTACAGGAATGACATCGTGGAGAACGGGAAACACTAAAGATCCGCCGTTCATAATCACACTTTCACCACCAAAACCGGTTCGCACAAAAGAGACTTCTTTTGTCGCGCGTTTATAAAGCCGTGAGAATATGAGAGCGATAAAAATCAAAGCGACAACAACGACGCCAGCAAGAATTAAACCCCCTATCAATCCCATCGATGATTGTGTTGTTTGATACATATCTAACCTTCCGTTCTTTAGCGGATTAATCGCTTTTATCTGTGTTTAACTGACAGGTCCGTGCCTGTTAGTGGAGTGTTTCGCCGGGTCGAATTCCTCGAAATCCGGCTTCTGTTTGTTCTGTGAGAAGGACTTTTTCTCCGCGGGTGAACTCACCAACACCCATATCCGGTTCCACCATCACATAGTGGGTCTTGCGGTGTTCATCTTTCAGTTTTGCCTGGGCAGGTTCGCCAACCTTCGCCGTTCCAAGAGTGATAACGGCAACTCGGCCGACAAAAGTCTCTGTACTTACCGCTGTCGTCTCGGTTTTTGGTAAAATCAGGCTCAGCCCTGCATTGCAAACAGCCATAATGGGCAATGAGGCAAAAAAGGCGGGTACGATCGCAATCCATTTGGAAATCATGATGCCGAAAAGAGAGACAATCACGGCCTGCATCAGCAATCCGATCAGTCCAAAGGCAACCAGTAAAACGACCAGAGAAACAATCAACGGTACTTTTCCAAGCCGTAGCCAGGCGATAAGGGAACTTGAAAATCCGGCAGGAGATAAAGATGAAGCTGAAGCATCTATATCCAGATCGGCATCCATTTCCACGCCTATTCCATCAGGAAACACGCTATCGAAAAATTGTGACAGGCCAGCTCCGATTACCGTCAGAACTCCCTCCAGAACCGCCAGGATCATCACAATCAGAATGGCGACGAGAAAGAAAAAATTTCCATCTGCAGTAAGAAAACTGAACATGCCCCGTTACCTCTTATTATCCGTTCTGCATTTTGGATTTCGCAGCTTCAAGCCGTTCCTTGATCCGGTTTTTTCGGGCAAGGCTTTCAAGTTCCTGCAAGGCTGAGGCATCCAACCCGTCACGATCCAGTTGTTGTCCGGTCGCATTTTTAAAGGCGCGTTCAAAACTTGCCGTTGCATTCTCGACAGATCTTGCCGTCTCTATTGACGCAGAATGTCCTCCGCCCGCTTCAAGGGTTGTTGTCTCTGCATCCTTTTGCGATTGCTCAAAGCTGACAAGATCATCTTCCATTTCCCGCTTCTTGGCCTTGAGGGCAGCCATGAGATTTTCCAGTTCCTTCTCACTGTCTCCAAGATCGACGAGATTACTTTCCAAAACCGGAATCTGGGCTTCAATATCAAGCTGCTTCGCGACCGCCACTTCAGCCAGATCTTCCCTTCCTTCAGCCAGAGCTGTTTCAAGTTGCTGACCCAGCTCTTCATGACGCGCGTTTTTCGCCAGCAATTCTTTATTCGCAAGATGCTTCTGCGCCACAAGCCGCCCAAGTTCTGCTCTCAAATCATCATAGGTTCGATCGACCTCCTCTATTGCTTCCTGCATAACAACCCGCGGCGCGGCATCTTCAAGGGCCGTTACAAAAGCATTTGCCCCACCACTGATAATGCGTTTCACTCGACTAATCAGACTTTCAGCCATTATTTTACTCCTTTCTCTGTTTTTCAACGATCCGAGCAAGCTCGAGGACCGGTTCCATTCTTCGTGACAAAGTCTCCGTTGAATAAAGAGCGCCATCAGGGACAACAAGAAGTCTCAACATCCTTTCAAACAATCGGGACATTCTATCAGTAAGAGCGTCTTCAAGTTCCTGATACGCTTTTTCATTTTCTTCCTTATTCTGCAAAGAAGTGAGGAACTCCGCCTCTACCTCTGGTAGCCATTCCGCAAATAAAACTATAAGCTCCGAGTGAGTTTTACGGGTATGCTCCCAGTTTTTTACCTGATCAACAACCGATAGAACACGTCCTTCAACTTCCTGTAGAACGGATCGGTAATCCCGGTTTTTTTCATGTTGCTCGCGAGCTTCTTTAATTAATGCTCTTATCTTTTCGCTTGGTGTCGAAGCGCCTTTAATCTGGAGGCTTGCAATAAATTCGACATCTGATTGCGATATTCTGAGGCTAACAGGAGTTTTCCTATCAGGCATGACGACGCGCCCCTATTTTATCTTACCTTTGTATTCATATGTATACACTTTTTTGATATTTTCAATGTGATATTTACCACCTTAACGCTTAAACTTAATAATTGAATAGTATAGAATCTGCAAAACCCCTTGAAGTTGAAGGCGTTTTTAAAAAAATCGACTATTTGGAAAAATTACTTTTTACGACCAATCGATATCGCTTGGCGACAGAACAGGAACACGAAATTTTCTAATCTACTTAACAGATTATTTCACCTGCTGCTTTCCCTCGCAGCTAAACCGCATTCGCTGCCGTTATTAAAACGAGAAATATAAGACTAATTGGCTCTGTCAGAGATGGAAGCAGATGAAAGGAAAAGCAGCATTGCCTAAACCACCCCTGGCCTTTTAGGATTGGACAGACAAAAGCTTACCCCAACGCTATGAGCAATTCAGGACAGGTTTCCAACATGCCCTATTCTTACGAATATCCGCGTGCCGCCATTACGACGGATATTGCTGTGTTTGGCCGTTTAAATGAGCGGACCTTTCTTTTACTTATCCAGCGGGCCAATGATCCGTTCAGAGAAGCATGGGCTCTTCCGGGAGGATTTCTGGATATGAATGAAGATCTTGAAAGCTGTGCCA
>JAKSCD010000098.1 GCA_022360775.1 Sneathiellales bacterium
GGTATTGGTTTGCTTCACACGGATGTTGCAAAAGAGGCCGAGGCCAACGGAGAAGTAACCTTGCTTCATGAAGCGCAAAAATCAGTTTATGTGCTTTTCGCCACCCTGAAAGAGCGGCGGCTGGATCCGTTGATTAAAGCGACCTCATCTATGATCGGTTCTTCGACATATAATAAAAAAGCCGGCTAAAAAGCCGGCTTTGTCGAAACAGAATTCAAACCGGCTATTCAGTTTGAATTTCTTCACGTGCACGGGCCATCAGCTCGTCCATTTCACGGCGCAAGCGATGATCTGACATTTCTACATTTTTGGAATCAAGGTCCTGACGGACTTTGCGGAAAACATCATCGTCTCCCTTCTCTTCCAGATCTGCAACAATCACTTCCTTTGCATAGGCTTCTGCGGCATCGCCGGAAAGCCCCAGCAGTTCAGCAGCCCAGAGGCCCAGGAGTTTGTTGCGTCTTGCATTCGCCTTGAACTCAAGATCGCTATCATGTGCAAACTTGTTTTCGTGTGTTTTACCAAGATCGTCCAAACCTGACATTCTCTGCCCCTTCAGTTACTAAAAATCGAGTTGCTATCGTTTTCAGTTCAACTCTTATGTGCTCTATACAATTAGACCATAAATTTATAAAGAGCGCCTTTCTGGCAGGAAGCGTTTTTCTCTTCTGCCAGAAAGGAAAGTGCCGGAAATGTGGTTCATTTTCAAGCTTTTCTGACGCAGCAGAGGAGAAAATCGATCCTGTCCGCAGGATGTAATAAATGGCTTCAGTCTGCGGTGTCACATCTCTTGGATGGGGAAACCACCCCATCCTTCTAGCTGTTCCGAGCATACTTTTGCCATTTATTGCACCAGAAGCGCGTTCTTTATAAATATATGGTCTTAGATGGTCTCTTCGTCAAAAGCGACAAGGATTTTTTTTGCATTAATCCTTCCATTATGCGTTACGAGTTGTTGTGTTTATATGACAACTGAACTATGTTCCCCGTGAATTCGCCAGGCACCCTGGAGTATTTAAGGATTAGCATCTTGTATTTTGGTCGTCTTTGCGATCAATCAAGCTTTTCCTTTCTGTTTTCTGTTGGCTGATAAGCCCCCTTATTTGGAGTGACGTCCATGACCCGCCGTAGACGTGTCTACGAAGGAAAGGCAAAGGTTCTTTTTGAAGGTCCTGAGCCTGGAACTCTTGTTCAATATTTCAAGGATGATGCGACCGCCTTTAATGGCGAGAAGAAATCAACCGTTACCGGAAAAGGCGTGCTTAATAACCGCATTTCCGAACATCTGATGAGCCGACTGACTGAAATCGGAATTCAGAACCATTTTATTCGCCGCCTGAACATGCGCGAGCAACTGATCCGGGAAGTCGAGATTATTCCGGTTGAAGTGATCGTGCGCAACGTAGCGGCAGGATCTCTTTGCACTAGGCTCGGGATTACAGAAGGGACTGCCCTTCCCCGAACAATCATCGAATATTGCTTTAAGTCCGATGAGCTGAACGATCCCCTGGTTTCAGAAGAGCATGTCACCGCTTTTGGCTGGGCGACACCACAGGAGCTGGATGACATTATGAATCAGTCTCTTCGCATTAATGATTTCCTGACCGGTTTATTTACCGGCATCGGCATTAAGCTGATCGATTTCAAGCTGGAATTTGGTCGGGTATATGGTGAAGAAGATGTTCAGGTAATTCTGGCAGACGAAATCAGCCCGGATAACTGTCGCCTCTGGGATCTCAACACCAACGAGAAGCTGGACAAGGACCGTTTCCGGCGGGATCTCGGTGGTGTGGAAGATGCCTATCAGGAAGTTGCCCGCAGGCTTGGCATATTGCCTGAAGGCGGACCCGGGGACCTGAAAGGGTCTACAGCTATACAATAATCCAAGGCGCATTTATTGCGCCTTTTTTCTTGGGCATTTCAAAAAGGTTAGGATAAATGAAAGCTCGCGTTACGATTTCACTTAAGAACGGTGTTCTGGACCCACAAGGCAAAGCTATCGAAAATGCCTTGCATGGCCTTGGTTTTGATCAGGCAAATGATGTACGTCAGGGGAAAGTGATTGAATTTGACCTTGGAAATACGTCTAAAGAAGACGCCCCTGCTGCTGTTGAGAAAATGTGCACACAGCTTCTTGCCAATACAGTGATTGAAAATTATTCCATCGAACTCTTGGATTAGAGAAGGAGACCAGGAGCGATGAAAGCTGCTGTTATTGTATTTCCAGGATCCAACTGTGATCGGGACATGAAAGTGGCCCTGGAGCAGGTTATGGGGTCTGCGCCAGCCATGGTCTGGCATGCCGATAGTGACTTGCCTGATGTTGATCTGATTGCGATCCCGGGCGGGTTTTCATATGGTGACTACCTTCGTTGCGGTGCCATTGCCGGAAATTCCCCGATTATGCGTGAAGTCGTCAAAAAAGCGGCCTCTGGAACACCAGTCCTTGGTATCTGTAACGGATTTCAGGTCGCAACCGAAACCGGGATGCTACCGGGCGCTCTCCTAAGAAATGCTGATCAGGATTTTATCTGCAAGGATGTTCATTTGAAAATCGTTGGTGAAAACAGGCATTTCTCTGGCGGATTTGAAAAAGACCAGGTGGTTCGTTTTCCAGTGGCTCATCATGACGGGAATTATTATGTGGATGATGAAACACTTGCCCGTCTAGAAGGCGAAGGTCAGGTGGCTTTCAGATATGCCAGTGCAGAGGGAGATGTTACGGACCAGACAAATATCAACGGGTCCCGTAACAATATTGCCGGTATTTATAATGAAGCTGGCAATATCCTCGGAATGATGCCTCATCCGGAGCGCCTTATCAGTGAGCAACTGGGCGGCACTGATGGCAAAACCTTCTTTGAAAATCTTGTTAATTCACTGAACTGATCCACGACATGACTGAAATTACGAAAGAAATCGTCGCTGAACACGGTCTGTCCGAAAGCGAATATGAACAGGTCCTTCAAATTCTGGGGCGGGTGCCTAACCTCACCGAGCTTGGGATTTTCTCCGTTATGTGGAGTGAGCATTGTTCTTATAAATCCTCCAAGAAGTGGCTGAAAACCCTGCCTACCACAGCGCCATGGGTTATCTGTGGTCCCGGGGAAAATGCAGGTGTGGTGGATATTGGGGATGGCCAGGCCGCCATTTTCAAAATGGAAAGCCATAATCACCCGTCCTATATCGAGCCCTATCAGGGGGCGGCGACCGGTGTCGGGGGTATCCTGCGCGATGTCTTTACAATGGGTGCGCGCCCTATTGCCAATATGAACGCACTTCGTTTTGGCCGGCCGGATCATCCAAAAACCCGCCATCTGGTATCCGGGGTTGTTTCCGGAATTGGCGGCTATGGCAACTGCATGGGAATTCCCACCGTTGGCGGGGAGACAAATTTCCACTCTTCCTATGACGGGAATATTCTGGTCAATGCCATGACCGTTGGGCTTGCTGATACAGACAAGATTTTCTATTCCGCTGCGGCTGGTATTGGAAATCCTGTTGTTTATGTGGGATCAAAAACCGGCCGTGATGGAATTCATGGTGCAACTATGGCTTCCGCGGAATTTGATGATGACAGCGAGGAAAAACGTCCTACCGTCCAGGTAGGTGATCCGTTCACTGAGAAGCTGCTTCTTGAGGCCTGCCTTGAGTTGATGGCAACTGATGCCATTGTTGCCATCCAGGATATGGGGGCCGCCGGTCTCACTTCTTCTTCTTTTGAAATGGCCGATAAGGGTGGTGTGGGTATTCAGCTGGATCTGGATCATGTTCCCATGCGCGAGGAAGGAATGACCCCATACGAGATCATGCTTTCTGAAAGCCAGGAACGTATGCTTATGGTCCTTAAACCGGGCCGTGAAGAGGAAGCCAGAAAAATCTTCGAGAAATGGGAACTGGATTTCTCGGTTATTGGCAAAGTGACTGATACAGGAAGAATGGTTCTGACCATGGATGGTCAAACTGTTGCAGATCTTCCCGTCGCTCCGCTTGCTGATGCAGCCCCTGAATATGATCGGCCCTGGGTCAAAACTGAAGCCCCTGACCCGATCAATGGCCAGGATATTGCAGAAAACAACGATCTTGGCGATGCCCTTCTTAAACTGATGGGATCTTCGGAAATTGCCAGCCGAAAATGGATTTGGGAACAGTATGACCATATGGTCATGGGCGATACTATTCAGCGTCCTGGCGGTGATGCGGCTGTTGTCCGGGTGCACGGAACAGATAAAGCGCTCGCAATCACGACAGATTGTACACCACGCTATTGCTTCGCTGATCCTGAAATGGGCGGTGCCCAGGCGATTGCCGAAACCTGGCGTAATATTACCGCGACAGGCGCAACACCTCTTGCCGTGACCGATTGTATGAATTTCGGTAATCCGGAACGTCCTGAAATTATGGGGCAGTTTGTCGGTTGTATTGAAGGCATGAAAAAAGCCTGTACGGAGCTCGACTATCCAGTGGTTTCCGGTAATGTCTCCCTTTATAACGAAACCAATGGGACCGGCATTCATCCAACACCGGCAATTGGCGGGGTCGGCGTTCTGAAAAATTCTGATCATATGTCCACAATCGCCTTCAAAGAAGAGGGAGAGAGCATTCTTCTGGTTGGTGAAACCACAGGCCATATGGGACAATCCATCTATCTTCGCGAAATTGAAGGTCGTGAGGAAGGCGCGCCGCCAATGGTTGATCTGAAAGCGGAAAAACGAAACGGTGACTTTGTTCGAAATGCAATCCATTCCGGCCTTGTTACCGCATCCCATGACCTTTCCGATGGGGGGCTTGCTGTTGCGATTGCTGAGATGGCCCTTGCAGGAGACAGGGGAGCGGAGATTTCTCTAAAGACAGATCTTCCCTATACTGCAGCTCTCTTTGCGGAAGATCAGGCACGTTATGTGATCACAGCCTCTTCGCAGGATGCGGAAAAACTGCTAGAAAATGCAAAAGCCAGTGATGTTCCTCTTCAAATTATTGGAACGACCGGTCATAATGAATTGAAGTTTTCGGATAAACTGAACATATCAGTATCAGATATTCGAGATACACATAGCAGTTGGCTGCCAAATCTTATGGCACGCCCTAATGTTGAGCAGGAGTGATAAGCATGGCAATGGACGCAGGCGAAATCGAACGCCTCATTCAGGAAGGCATCCCGGATGCCACAGTGAAGATCACAGATCTTCGCGGGGATGGCGATCATTACGCAGCACTGGTTGAATCTCCTGCTTTTGAAGGACTTCCTCGTGTAAAACAGCACCAGATGGTGTATGAAGCCCTTAAAGGTAAAGTCGGAGATGACCTGCATGCCCTTGCATTGCAGACATCTGTTCCCAAATCATAACTCAGTTTAAAGTTTTAGAAGGACTTACACATGCTTGATCAAGCGACCGAAGAACGGATTAAACAGGAAGTTTCTTCAAATGACGTTGTGCTGTTCATGAAGGGAACCGCTATTTTCCCTCAATGCGGTTTTTCTGCGACGGCCGTCCAAATCCTTTCGCACCTCAATGTCAAATTCCAC